>JBPCPQ010000131.1:0-3391 GCA_050999015.1 Pyrinomonadaceae bacterium
GTCGAAGGCTATCAGACTACGCCGAAGGAGCACGGCACAGAATTTTTGATGGATCACCGTCATCTGTGGCTACGCTCGCGCCGCCAGCACGCGATCCTCAAAGTCCGCCACACAATCGTGCGCGCGATTCGTGATTTTCTCGACAACGATGGTTTCACGCTTTGCGACGCGCCGATTCTCACTCCCGCCGCGTGCGAAGGGACGACGACGCTGTTCGAGGTTGATTACTTCGACGACGACAAAGCGTATCTCACGCAGTCGGGGCAGCTTTACAACGAAGCGACGGCGGCGGCGTTCGGAAAAGCCTATTGTTTCGGGCCGACCTTCCGCGCCGAACGCTCGAAGACACGTCGTCACCTGACCGAGTTCTGGATGGTCGAGCCGGAGATGGCTTACGCCACGCTCGACGATGTGATGAATTTGTGCGAGCGATTTCTTTCTCACATCGCGAATCGAGTGCTCGACGAGCGCTCTGAGGAACTGAAAGTATTGGAGCGCGACGTTTCCAAGTTGCAGAACATCACGCCGCCTTTTCCGCGTCTGCATTATGATGAGGCTGTGAGGATGTTGCACGAAGGACACGAGCGCGGCGAACTCGAAACGCGCTTCGAGTGGGGCGGCGATTTTGGTGCGCCGGATGAAACATATCTGTCCGGCAAATTCGATAAGCCCCTGATGGTTCACCGCTACCCGGCGGCGGTGAAGGCGTTTTACATGGAGCGCGACCCGGAGCGAAACGAGCTTGCATTGGGCGTTGATGTGCTGGCCTCAGAAGGGTACGGTGAAGTCATCGGTGGGGGCGAGCGCGCGACCTCACTGCAACACCTTGAAGAGCAACTCGCCGTACATAAACTGCCGCGCGAGGCCTTCGAGTGGTACTTGGATTTGCGTCGCTACGGCAGCGTTCCGCACGCCGGCTTCGGGATGGGAATCGAGCGTTGCACCGCCTGGATGTGCGGCATTGAACACGTCCGCGAAACCATCCCGTTCCCGCGCATGCTCAATCGCCTGCGACCTTAGACATGTGGATTTGAAGAGTCATCTGCGAAAGCGATGGACGACAAACTGTCTGAAGTTTGAAGTTTGACTTCAGACGCCATTTTGACTCCAGACTTCAGACTTTAGACTCCAGACCTTTTTAGCAATGAGTAAAAATCAAGAGCGCATTGTGACGATCTTCGGCGGCTCGCGTTGCGGCGAGGATTGTGAGGAGTACGTGCAGGCGCGACGTGTCGGGCAACTGCTGGCGGAAGCGGGATTCACGATTTGCACGGGCGGGTATCTCGGCGTGATGGAAGCGGCCAGTCGCGGCGCTCACGAGCGGGGCGGGCGCGTGCTCGGCATCGTGTTGAACCAATTCAAGGCCGAGCCAAATCGCTATTTGACTGACAAGGTTGCGACCTCGCACTTTTACGAAAGGCTACAGAATCTAATTAACCGATCCATCGGCTTCATCGCGTTGCGCGGCGGGATGGGAACGGTCACGGAGATGTCGCTCGTATGGAACAAATTGCAAACGCGCGTCATCGAGCCGCGCCCTCTTGTGCTGTTAGGAAGTTGCTGGCCGCCGATGGTCGAGGCTTGGCGGCAGCACTTAGCGGTCAGTGAACGAGATGTCGCGCTGCTCGATTTCGCGGTCACGGCGGAAGATGCGGTGAGTCTGATTGTTGATAAATCAAAAGGAGTCGCAGTATGAACTGCTCAAGATGCGGCGCCCCTTTAATCAGCGGAGCGCAGTTCTGCGGCGCGTGCGGCACGCCGGTCACACAGGTGGCAGCCGGGTACTCACCGCCACCCGCCGCCGCGAGCACAATCCCGGCGGGTCACGGCATCAACATAGACCCGGACGCGCGCGGGCAGGGACGTGGTTACAGCTACGAAGTGCTGCATCAACCTTCGTTCGCCCTCGCGGTGATTAAGCTTCAGGCCGAACAAGCGATTCAGGCCGAGGCCGGGGCGATGGTCTCGATGTCCGCCAACATCGAGTTACAGTCGCAGATGAAGGGCGGACTCTTCGGCGCACTGAAGCGGGCGGCGGGCGGTGAGTCGGCATTCGTCTCAACTTTTACGGCGCGCGGCAGCCCCGGCGAAGTGACCTTAGCTCCGGGCGGGCCGGGCGACATTGCTGCCCTCGAAATGGGTAATCAAGTCTTCTTCGTCCAATCAAGCTCATATCTGGCGGGCGACACGGGGCTGACAATTGATACGCGCTGGGGAGGTGCAAAAAGCTTTTTCGGCGGCGAAGGCTTATTCGTGCTGCAAGTGAGCGGTAGCGGCGTGTTGCTCGTGTCATCATTCGGGGCGATTCACCGTAAGCGGCTGGCGGCTGGCGAGCGCTACGTCGTTGACACCGGGCATTTGGTCGCATGGGAGGGAACGACGCAGTACACGCTGCGGAAGGCCGCCGCCGGTTTCTTCCGCAGCATGGTCAGCGGCGAGGGAATTGTCGCCGAGTTCGTCGGCCCCGGCGAGATTCTGATTCAGACGCGCAACCTTGCCGCTTTCGCGGGATTGATGCGGCCATTCTTCCCGACACAGGGTGGCGGCAGTGGCTTCAACATCAATCTCGGCCAGTGACAAAGTTAGCATCGGTTGACACGCACATGAGTGAAACGATTTCGGCGGAAGCCGTGACAGCGGGGACATCTCGGCTGCCCGGAACTGGGCGGCGCATCAGCGTCATCGGAGTGCCGTGCGGCTTCGGCGCGAGCGTCGCGGGCGTTGATCTGGGGCCGGCGGCGATGCGCGTCGCGCGCCTCAAGCCGAGGCTCGCGCAACTCGGCTATGAAGTGCGCGACCTCGGCGACTTACACATCGAATGTCCTTCGCAATCGCCGCCGACGCATAACAATGCTAGGTTCCTCCCGGAGGTTAGCGCCACCTGCCATCAATTGAGCCGTGAAGTGCAGCGCATCTTAAATGACGGCGAATTGCCGCTTACTCTCGGCGGCGACCACTCTATCGCGATGGGTTCCGTCTCCGGCGTCGCAGCTTTCTTCCGCGAGCAGAATAAGCCCGTCGGCTTAATTTGGTTTGACGCGCACGCGGACATGAACACCCCCGAAACTTCTCCGACGGGAAACATTCACGGCATGCCGCTCGCCGCTCTACTCGGATTCGGCATTCCTGAATTGACGCACATCAGCGGCTTCGCCCCGAAGCTTGATCCGCGCTTCTGTGCGCACGTCGGCGCGCGCGATCTGGACGGCGGCGAGCGGGCGTTAATCCGGCAACTCGGCATGCGCTTTTTCACGATGCGCGAAATAGATGAGCGCGGCATGAGTGCCTGTATGGACGAAGCGATTGATATAGCCTCTCAAGCGCCGGGAGGCTACCATGTAACATTCGACGTGGACGCCCTCGACCCCGGCGACGCGCCCGGCTCCGGCAC
>JBPCPQ010000250.1:0-2773 GCA_050999015.1 Pyrinomonadaceae bacterium
TTCGTCGAAGCGTTGACGAAGAAAATGGAGGACGGCGCGCTCGACTATTTCGCAAAGATAGACGCGATGGGCGGCATGGTCGAGGCCGTCGAAAAAGGTTTTCCGCAACGCGAGATTCAGGAGTCCGCTTACCAATATCAAAAGGCCGTCGAACGCGGCGAGCAGACAATCGTCGGCGTTAACAAATATCAGATGGACGAGGAGACGTCGCAGATTTCGATTCTCGTGATTGACGAAGGCGTGCGCGACCGGCAGGTTGAGCGTTTGCAGCAAACGCGCGACCGGCGCGATCAGGGCGCAGTAACGAACGCCCTCGAAAAACTGAAGCGCGCAGCGATTACCGGCGACAACACGATGCCCGCGACCATCGAAGCCGTCCGTCAATACGCCACGCTCGGCGAAGTCTGCTCCGCGCTCCGCGACGTTTACGGCGTTTACGAAGAACCAGCATTCTGAAAATAGAGGTCAGAGGCCAGAGGTTAGAGGTCAGTGAAAACTTAAGCACTGTCCTTACTAACCTCTGGCCTCCGACTTCTGACCTTTGCCTTATGGAAAGAAAAATTCGCGTTCTCGTCGCCAAGCCCGGACTCGACGGCCATGATCGTGGGGCTAAGATTATCGCCCGCGCGTTGCGCGATGCCGGGATGGAAGTGATTTACACAGGCTTGCGCCAGACGCCGGAGATGATCGCCGCCGCCGCGCTTCAGGAAGACGTGGACGCGGTCGGCGTCTCGATCCTGAGCGGCGCGCACAACACACTCTGCCCGCGCATCATTTCCCTTCTCCGCGAAAAGGGCATGGACGATTGTCTCGTTGTCGTCGGCGGCATCGTCCCGCAGGAAGACATTGCGCGCCTCAAAGAACAGGGCGTCGCGGAGATATTTCTTCCCGGCACTTCGACCGAAGACATTGTAAAGTTCCTCCGCGAGAACGTCCGCCCACGCACATGACCGGCGACGCGCACGACGTTCGGGAATCCGCTCTCATCGTCGAGACGCGCGGACACACTGCTCTCATCCGCATCAATCGCCCCGCCGAGCGCAACTCACTCTCGGTCTCCACGCTTCAGGAATTAGACGCAACTCTCTCCGCCCTTACATTACGCGACGACATTTCGGCAATCATCTTCACCGGGACGGGAGACGTATTCTCTGCGGGCGCGAACATCCGCGAATTGCAAACACTGACGCCCGCGACGGCGAGAATTTTCGCTGAGCACGGGCAACAATTGTTTCAAAAAATCGCCGACGCCCGGCAACTGACAATCGCAGCCATCAACGGTTACTGCATCGGCGGCGGCCTCGACCTCGCGCTCGCGTGCGACGTGCGGATTGCCTCGCCCGATGCTGTGTTCGCTCACCCGGGCGCGCGACTCGGAATCATCACCGGCTGGGGCGGGACGCAACGCCTGCCGCGCTTGATCGGCACGGCGCGCGCTCTTGAAATGTTTATGACAGCGCGCCATGTGATGAGCGCCGAAGCTCACACCATTGGTCTGGTCAATCGAGTCAGTGATGATGTTGTTGAATGTGCGCTTGAGGCGGCGCGAAGACGCGACAGTTTGAATGTTACTCACAGGTTTGGCTAAAGTTCACATCACCCGATGAACTCGTCAACGATGCACGTTTTTACTTCTTGAGAAACTGTGAGATTCCCCGCTGACAATCTTCCGTCATGCGCGCGATAGCGTTCATGTCAACACCTGATTGGATGGCGGCGTCGAACGTCATGCCGTCCATATGGTAAAGCAGGCGCTTCGAGAGCATTACGGCGGAGCGGCTGACCTTCTCGAAACCGGCGATGTACCTTTCGACTTCGCTTTCAAACGTCGCGTCGTCGAACACTTGATTGACGAGGCCGATGCGCTCCGCCGTCTCGGCGCTGATGTCAGCGCCGCGCGTGATCAACTCGAAAGCGCGTTTCTCCGAGACGTTGCGCCGCAAAATTGCCATCACCATCGCGGGCACGAATCCGATTTTCACTTCGGGGTAGCCGAACCGCGCGGAACTCGCGGCGAGCACGATGTCGCACGCGGTCGCCAAGCCGCAGCCACCCGCGAGCGCCCGCCCGCGCACCGCCGCGACGACCGGCACGCGCACACGACGTATCAACGCGAACAACTCCATCAACGATTGCGCGTCTTCGAGATTTTCGGTGATCGAGCTTTGAGAAATCTTCTTCAGCGCCGCCAGGTCGGCACCGGACGAAAAGTCGTCGCCCGCGCCGGTGATGACTACGACGCGCACCGCTTCTCTTTCGTCGGCGTCGCGCAGCGCGCGTTTGAGCGCGGCAATCAACGTATCATTCAGCGCGTTACGCTTCTCCGGGCGGTTAAGTGTCACCAACGCGACCGCACCTTCCACGACGTAGAGAATTGGCGAGATTTCTTCCATAACGTCAGAGGTCAGAGGTTAGAGGTCGGAGGTTAGTAAAAGGCAGTTTTCACTGACCTCCGACCTCTAACCTCTGACCTCTGCTCCTTCATTCTCTCAAAAAACTGAGGAGCGCGGCGTTCACTTCGGATGGTGACTCCTGCTGCACCCAATGGTTGCTGTGCGCCAGTCGTACCTCACGATAGGGCGCGTCAACATAACGCTCGACGCCCCGCACCGTGTCGGGGATGATTGCGAAATCGCGTTCGCCGTAAATAAAAAGCTTCGGCACGCGCACCCGACCATCTCCCGTTGCTTGTCTCTCTCCACGCCGTTGCAGCGGTGATTTCAAATTCGCACGAGAGTAAGGGACGGATGCGGTGAGCGCGCCCGGCTGACGC
>JBPCPQ010000138.1:0-14125 GCA_050999015.1 Pyrinomonadaceae bacterium
TTGTGCAATCGTTGTGCCCCGTGAACAAGGCCGCACGCCGCGCATTCTAAGTGAGTAATGTTCATTCGTTTCAGGCATCCTTTGATTGAAGCTGGGATCAGCGTTGCCGCCCCGATTTTATCAGCAACACGGGTCATCAATCAGCTTTCAGAAGGGCGTTGTCACCCGTCGCGCCGGGAATTCGTCGTCATCTCTTCTGAGTAGCGAGGGCGAAGGTGTGGCGTCCCTTGACGTTCACACAAGCCCGAAGGTGAGGCCGAGAGTTTCGCTCAGGTGGAGTGATCCTACTGCGCCCCGTCTCCGATTCGGCGCGTGGTTTTGAGGGCGATTTTTTGACGCAAAAAAGCCGGGCGACGGAACAGACCGTCGCCCGGCTTTCAAGGTGGATGGTGATGCGAAGTTATTCGCTGCGGCGTCGGCGAAGTTTGCGTCCGGCGATTGCCGCGAGTCCCGTGCCGAGCAGGATCATCGTCGCCGGCTCAGGCACAGGTTGAAGCTGACCGCGAATCTCGCCACCGGGGAATGCATTGGTGTGGATGTTGAAATAGGTCTGCCCATTCTGCAAGCCGTTGAGGAGGACTGCTCGCGCTCCAGCCACTGTTCCGCCGCCTTGCTGAGTTATAAAGGCGGAGTTATATGTGGAAGTAGCAAGCAGGTCAAAAGTGTTGGAGAAGTTACCGGCTCTGACGCCGAGCGGGAAGCCCGGGAATGACGGGGTAGTCGTGGCGACCGTAACATTTGCCCCCGGGTCTCCCGGTGGGGTGCAGCAGTGGATGTGCGCAGCGGTCGTGGCGCTCGGCAAGCCGGTAGCCGGCACGACGGTCGTGACCAAGCCGCTGAAGCTGGCGCTGACGGTCATGGTATTGGCAATAGTGTCCACGGTGACTACGGCGTTGCCAGTACCGGGGGAATTGTTTGGTGGGTTCTCATTTAGGCCGGACAGCGTCGTGGTGAACGTTAGAATGTCGGCCTTGACTGGCACCGATAAAGCTGTCAGGGCGATTACCGCAGCGAACGCAAAGAGAAATTTCTTCATAAAACACAAATCCTTTCTGTGGGCATCGAGAAACGAGATTGGTACATAAGCGAAGTGGCCCCCATAGATTTGGAGGAAGCAGTGCGCCTTAGCGTGTCAAAGCGCAAAACATGCAGACCCTAATTCGATGAAACTTTAGTTCGGTTATACTCTGAATAGATTCTGATTTCCAATTTTTAGAAACGGCGGGCGGGCTTTATTTTTCCGTGGCCGGTGACTGGCATTTTCAAATCTTCTGGTTTATGTTCTTTGATTCGCAACAGCCGTCAACTTTATACGCTGCAGACCACCGCCGGAGAGTTGCGTTCTATTTCGCAGGGTCAGACGGAAAGCATGAGGACACGCTTCGGATGCCGATACGCTTAATCGCCCTCGACCTCGACGGGACGCTGCTCAATTCACGGGGGGAAATAACGGGGCGTAATCGCGCGGCGATTGATGAGGCGCGGCGGCGCGGCGTGCGCGTGGCGCTCGTCACAGGCCGGCGCTTCCGCGACGCGCGCCCGCTCGCGCTCGAACTCGGCCTCGACGTGCCGGTCATTTCGCACAACGGCGCGCTCACCAAACATGCGCGCACCTTCGAGACGGTCGCCGCGCTCGTGCTGCCGCTCGAAGCGACGCGCGATGTCTTGCGTGTCGGACGCAGGGCCGGGGCCGACGCCCTCGTGAGCGTTGACCCCGCCGGCCCAGGGCTGATGGTTTATGATCACGTCAGCGAAGACAACCACGCGCTCGAAAAGTATATTGCGTGGTCGCGCCGCGTGGTCGGCGACAATCCCGAAGAGGTCGTGCGCCGCGTTCCGTCGCTCGAAGCGTATCTCGACAGCCCGCCGGTGCATGTCGCCTTCTCCGGCACCTGCGAAAAAATGAGGCGGCTCGACGAATTGTTGCAGCTAGAGATTGGAGAAAGGATCAAGTCGCTCTTAACGCTCTACCCGCAGCAGGACTTCGCGCTACTCGACGTGATTCATCCCGCGGCATCGAAAGGCGCCGGGCTGGCGGCGGTCGCCGCCGAATATAATCTGACGCGCGAAGAAGTATTGGCCGCCGGCGACAACCTCAACGACCTCGAGATGCTGCACTACGCCGGCACCGGCGTCGTGATGGGCAACGCCGAAGCGTCTCTGCGCGCCGTTGAAAAATTTCACCTAACGGCGACCAACGGCGAGAGCGGCGTCGCCATCGCAATTGAGAAGTTCGTACTTCAAAAGCAGAAGACGGAACACAGAATACAGAACACAGAATATGGAACACAGGAGACAGCAGTCAGAAATCAGAAGCTCGAATCGTAACGAGACATTTTTCAATTCTGTATTCTGTCTCCTGTCTTCTGTTTTCTACTCAAACAAGGAGCATTCATGGCAAATCGCATCGCAAACATCAAAACGAATCACGGCATCATCCGTTTCGAGCTACTCGAAGAAGATTCTCCGAACACGACCGACAACTTTATCCAGCTTGCAGAGCGCAGCTATTACGACGGCGTGATTTTTCACCGCGTCATCAAAGGCTTCATGATTCAGGGGGGCGACCCGACCGGCACAGGGCGCGGCGGAGAGTCGGCGGCGGGCGGGCGCTTCAACGACGAGATTGACCGCTCATCAAATCTTTATCATAAACAATACACGGCAGGGACGGTCGCGATGGCGAACGCGGGGCCGAACACCAACGGCTCGCAGTTCTTCATCATGCACGTTGATTACCCTCTGCCGCCGAGCTACACGAAATTCGGGCGCGTCATCGAAGGTCAGGATGTGGTCAACGCTATCGCCGCCGCCGATACCGACCGCGAAGACCGCCCGCGTCAGGATGTGGTGATGGAGAAAGTAACTATCGAGCAGTAGAAAGTGATGAGTGCTGAGTACTGAATGCACGTTGATACGAGGTTTCGTTAATCACGAAAATTCGCTTTTACTCAGCACTCATCACTCAGCACTCATCACTATTCTTTGGCTCCGGCCTCTCTTAGCAATTCGATGATTTTGTCGTGACCGTTCTGCACCGCGAAGGTGAGCGCCGTCCGCCCGTCTTCGTATTTGGCGTTGAGGTCGGCTTTGGCGGCGATGAGAACACGCACGGTCTGCGCGAGGCCGCCGTTGGCCGCCGCCATTAGAGCGGTGAAACCCTTATTATTTTGGGCGTTGATGTCCGCGCCTTTGTCGAGCAGGTACTGCACGGTGGAAACGCGGCCATAGCCTGCGGCCTGAATGACCGGCGTCATGCCCGCGCTATTCTTCGCGTTGACGTCCGCACCCTTCGCTAAAAGCGCCTCGACGATTTCGGCGTGTCCTCTCCCCGCCGCGAACAGGAGCGACGTTCCGCCGCCGTTGCCGCGCGACGACGCCTCGGCTCCCTGCGCGAGTAAAAATTCGACAATCTGGGCGTGCCCCTGCGTCGCCGCTTTCATCAGCGCGGTGTCGTTGTCGCGGTCGCGCCCGTTGATCGCCGCGCCGCGCGCGACCAGTTCTTTCACAATTGCCCCATGTCCGAACCACGACGCCCAGAAAAGCGCTGTCCAGCCGTCGTCAGGTTTAGCGTCAACCTCCGCGCCGTTATCGAGCAACAACTTGACGACGCCTTCGCGCCCGTTGGCCGCCGCGAAGATCAGAGCCGTGCGCCCGTCCTTGTATTTCGCGTTGACGTCCGCCCGCTTCGCGAGTAGCGCGCGGACGACCGTCTCGTGCCCGCCCATTGCGGCGAGCATCAGCGGCGTGCGCGCATCCTCCGTCTTCGCGTTCACGTCGGCGCCGCGCGCGATGAGGTCGTTAACGAACGCCGTGTCGCCGTCTTCGGCGGCGAGCGTCAGCGCGGTCGTGCCGTCCTTACACCGCGCAGCGTAATT
Source organism: Pyrinomonadaceae bacterium (assembly GCA_050999015.1). Classification (GTDB taxonomy): domain Bacteria; phylum Acidobacteriota; class Blastocatellia; order Pyrinomonadales; family Pyrinomonadaceae; genus JBPCPQ01. The sequence continues at coordinate 3,879 of JBPCPQ010000138.1, forward strand.
AGCGCCTCGGGCGAGCAGCGCCTGCGACATTTCTTTCTGCTCGCTCGAAACGGCGAAGAGAAACGGTGTGCAGCCGTCGCTGTTTTTCGCTTCGATACTCGCACCGCTCGTAATCGCGTCTTCAACGCCCGCAGCGTCGCCCTTCGCCGCCGCTTCCATCAGCCGCGCGTCATAATCAATCTTAACTCGTTTGACTTCGGGCTTCGTCTTGCCACCGACCGGGCCGCCGACAGGAACGGACAGCGCGCTCAGCTTTGGCCGCACTTGCCGAATCACTCTTTCCTTCCTCGGCTGGACAGCAAACTGGCCGACGCCGCCCATTAAATCGCCCTGCGCGCTGTGAGCGATGGGTAAAGCGCCCGCCAACAGACACGCCAGCATGCAAGCAAGAATGGACGCGCCCTGCATCGGGATGAAGGGTTTAACCTGACTCATAAATTCTCTTCTCCGTTTACGCCCCACACTTCAGAAGCGCGCGGCGACGCTATGATTGATTGGGCCGTGGCCGTGGCCGATTCCCGGCGCATGCCTGATCGCGTCGGTGACAAATTGTTTCGCGGCGCCGACCGCATCAGCAAGATTCATTCCGCGCGCGAGGCAGGCGGCGATGGCGGCGGCGAGCGTGCATCCGGTTCCGTGGGTGGAAGTCGTCTCGATGCGCGCCGCGCGAAAAGTTTCCACTCGTCCCTCATCATCAAGCACGTCGAGCGCTTGGTCGGGAAGGTGTCCGCCTTTGACCAACACTGCCCGCGCGCCCATCTCGCGCATCACGCGCGCCGCGCGCCGCATTCCCTCTTCGTCAACAATTCTTAGTCCCGTGATGCGCTCGGCTTCGGCGATGTTCGGCGTGACGACGCGCGCCAGCGGCATCAACTCCGTCTTGAGTGCGTCGAGCGCTTCGTTGTTAATCAAATCAAACCCGGAGGTCGAGCGCACAACCGGATCAACGATTGGCGGCGGAAGCTTCGTCTCGCGGAAAAGCCGCGCGACTTCCGCAATCACCTCGCCGGTCGGCAGCATCCCGGTTTTGACGCCTGCCACCTCGAAGTCTTCGACGATTGGAAGAATTTGCGCGCGCACCGCCGCCGCCGTCTGGTGTGCCGCGCCGAAAACGCCCGTCGTATTCTGAAAGGTGAGCGACGTGATTGCCGCCGTCGCAAAACAACCGAAGGCCGCGAAGGTCTTAACGTCGGCAATTATCCCTGCGCCGCCCGACGGATCAAAGCCCGCGATGGTCAGTGCGACAAGTTCCATGTTTGATCCGGGAGCGGACACGCGAGTATTTCCAATCAGTCTTATGACAACGTGCTATGTGATTTCCGTCGCCGCATTTTTGATAGCATCAATAACTTCGTTGAGATTTTGCGCGTCGCCGAATAAGCGAATCGCGGCGATGCCTTGCGCGCCCGCCCAGAACACCTCACGCGCATTTTCAAGCGTAACGCCGCCAAGCGCAAGGAGCGGGAACGGCGCGACGAGTCGCGCGGCTTCGGCGAGCGCGGTGGTGCCGAGCGGCTGCCCGTAAGCGCGTTTCGAGGGAGTGTCGAAGACGGGGCCGAAGGTGGCGAAGTCCGCGCCGCCCGCGCGCGCTGCTTGCGCCTCCGCGAGAGAGTGAGTCGAAACGCCGATGAGAAAATCTTTTCCGTATGTGCTGCGCACCACTGCGGCGTCGAGTGATTGCGCCGTGAGATGCACGCCGTCGGCTCCGGCGGCGCGCGCGATGTCGCTGCGGTCGTTGACGAGAAGGTGCGTCGCGCTTCCCCTCGTAATCTGGGCGGCGTGGAGAGTGAGTTGATAAAGGGCGCGCGCGGAAAGGTCTTTCTCGCGCAACTGAATCAGCGTCACGCCGGCGGCGACTCCGCGCTCGACGAGCGTCAGCGTATACGCAAATTCTTCAGTCGTCGGAGTGTCGGCGCGCGGCGTCGTGCCGGCGGTAATTAGGTAGGTAATCGGTTGATGAAACTTGATCGGCATCGGCGGGAACATTCATTGTCGGCGGAAGATTACCGCGCCGGGTTTCGGCGTCAATTGTTCCTTGCGATTGAAGCGCGCGCACCGTCCGGCGGAAGTGCGCCATCTCCCAGAAGGCCATTGCCAGATTGATGAGTCCCAACCCGGTGACTGCGCCGCGCACCCACCCCGAAGAGACGGCTTCGTGTAACCCTGGAAGACCTATTTTCTGCGAGGCATACAGCAGAAAATAATTGTCGCCCCAATCCCCCAACCCGAACGGATGCACCCACGGCAGCAGCGTCAACACAATGCCCGCTTCGAGGCACAGAATGATATAGAAGATAACGGTTAGTTTCGACGACATAGTTAATGAGTGATAGGTGAGGGGTGACAGGTGATAGGACAGAACATCTTTCCTTCTTATCACTTGTCACCCATCACCTATCACTGTCTTTGCGCCTGAAGTTCACGCAGTTTCTCGGCGACCCCGCGATAGGAAACATCAACGCCGTAAACTTCCGAAAAGACGTCAATCGCGTTCTGCAAATCGCCCATCTGTTCGTAGGCGGTGCCGAGTTCGTAACGCAGTGCCTGATACTCCTCTTCGGTATGTCCGGGCGCGCTCAGGCCGCGCTTAAACCACATCGCGGCGGGGCGTGCCATTCCCTTCTGTATGAAGCAATGGCCGAGCATGTTGCAGCACTGAAGAAAGCGCGCCGTCCCATCGCCGGCGGCGACCAATCCGGCGGCGGCCTGAAACTCCTCGATAGCTTGGTCAACCAAATCCATGTCCTTGTAGGCCAGACCGAGATTGTAATGCGTTTCGTAATCCTCGGCGGGTGCTTCTTCTTCCTCAACCGCTTCGCGGAACTCATCGAAGATGGCGGCAAGTCCGGGATCAATTCCGGGCTTCGACGGCGGAGCGGGGGCGACGCTTGACTGAGAAGTGTTGGCCGGAGGAGCCGGTGTTTCGACCGCTGGCGAAGTCTCGATCACGAACCCGCTGACGTCGAAGCCGTCCGAGGCATTCGCAAACGCTGGTGCGATTCCATCATCCGACGCGGGTAGCGGCTTCGGGCCGTCCGGCAATTGGCGGCGGCGCGTGTCAATGTCCGGGTGTACTCCATACTGGCGTTCGAGCATGTCTAGCGTGTCGCGCGCGATGTCGTGGTAATTCTGCACGAGATAAAAATCCACGCTTTCAAGTTCTTGCTTGAGGAGCGCCGCGTTGCGTGCCTCGCCGCCGTCGGGGGGCGGCGCGACATCTCCCGCCGTCGAGAACGGGTCGCCCGCCGTCGCCGTGAAATCAATTTCTTGAAACGCGGCGGCCTTTCCTCCGGGCGCAACTTTGGAACGCGTCGTGTCGGTAAAATCATTAAGGTCGGCGAAGGAGGAACTGGGGTCGGTCGCTGGCGGGGACGGAGGCTCAACGGTGTTCCACTCAAACTCCGAGGCCGCTTCGGCGAACGCCCCGGACGCGGCGGCGGGCGGCGGCGGAGCGGACAGATCATCCGTAATCATAAAACTCTCAAAGGTCGGTACTTCGTCTGACGACGACGCGGCGTGGTGAAACTCTTCGACCGCCGTCTCGCTTGCCTTCTCCGGCGTGCCGCCCAACGCTTCCAGACGTTCGTGGAAGCGCGTCTCATGCGGAAGGAGGCGCACAAGCTGGCTCAGAGCATTGCGTTCTTCGTCGGCGCGTCCCGCCCGGCGGGCGGCTTCGGCCATGCGGTCGAGCGTCGCGCTCAAGTCTTCATCGTTGCGTTGCCACGAGTAGATGCGTGCCAGCAGATGGAGGGCTGGAATGTGGTCGGGGTTTTGTGAAAGCGCTTCGTTGAGCAAACCGAGAACCGTATCGTCGTCGCGTCCGGCGAGCGCCGACTCGATTGTCCGCCCCACCAAGCTCACTCCTTTATCCACGTCGCCCTGTTGAATATAGAGTCGTGCCACATCAAATAACAGCACGTAGTTTGCGGGGTCTCTGCCGACCAGCCAATCAACCGCTTCTTCCGCCTTCGGCGCGTCTTTCGCCTCAACGTAAGCGCGCGAAAGCAGCGCGCGCAACTCCACATCTCCGGAGTTCGCCGACACCGCCTGTTCGAGTATTTCAGCCGCTTCGCCGATTGTCCCCAACGCCGCATGTGTACTGACGAGGCCGTGGAGGGCGGCGTAATTGTGCGGTTGTGCGGCGAGCGCTTTAGCATACACGTCGAGCGCCCGCCCGTGATCGCCACGCGATGCGAACCGGTCGCCCACTTCGATGAAAGCGGCGGCGGCCATGTCCGACTGGCCTTCGCTCATCAGGCCGTCGGCGAGGCGGAGTCGAATTTCGGTGTTGTTCGGATCGAGGCCCGCGAGGCGGCGCAGGACTTCGAGCATTTCGCGCGTCTGCCCGGCGCGCGTGTGAGCGTCAACCAGCGTCAGGTACTGCGCGCGCGCTTCGACCACTAACCCCTGCTGCTCGTAGAGCGCGGCGAGCGCGCCGGCGACCTCCGCATCCCCCGGATTGATGCGTGTGACCTTCTTATAGATCGCGATGGCTTTGACGGTGAAGCCCTGCTCGCGGTAGTGGTCGGCGACGCGCTTGAAGCACTGGGCGGCGTCCTGCTTCTTATCAAGGCGAGCGTATAAATCGCCGAGCGTGTTGAGGATGGAGACGTCCTCCCGGTCATGCTCCGCTATCCGGCTGTATTCCTGAACGGCTGAGGGTATCTTGCCCTGTGCAAGAAACTTTTCGGCGGCGCGCAGAGTCTTGGCTTTATCAAATGCCATTGGAAAATATATCTGGCATCAGCCGCACGGTGAGCAGGCTCACGCGGGCGCGGCTGAAATTAGCAGGAGTGTCTTTGTCCAGAATTAAAATTCAGTTAGCGGCTCGCACCGCGCTGACGGTGGGAGGCGAATTTGTACGCTAACATGCGCTTACGACGAGTGTCAACCGCCTTGTCCGGCGAGGTTTACGCGGCTCTCGGCGACGCGGCGAGGCCTAAATTACGTCGGCGAAATTCTTTTTCGTCTTGGCGAACCACCAGTAGCCGAAGACGAAAACGACGAGCGCGAAGGCGGAAAAGTAGAGGAGTCCCGACCAGTCGGGCGGGACTCCTTCGAGCGTGATGCGCCGGTAGCACCTGATGAGCGCGGTGAACGGATTGGCATTGATGAAAATACGATACTCCCCCGGCACGACGGTTTCCGGGTAGATGATCGGCGTCAGAAACATCCACGCCGCCAGCACGAGCGACAGCCCCTGCGCCGTGTCGCGCAGGAAAACGCCGAGCGAGGCAACGAGCCACGCCGCGCCGAGGGTAGCGAGAAGTTGTGGCACCAGCAGCACTGGCAGCCACAGCAGCGTCGGATGAAACTCGCGCCGGATGAGGAGAATTGCCATGAGGAGCGCGACGCTGCCGAACGCCTGCCCGGCGAGCGCGACGAGCACCTGCGCGGCGGGCAGCGTTTCGAGCGGAAAGACGACGCGCTTCACGAGATTCGCGTTGGCGACGACGACGTTTGCGGAAAGTTGCAGCGCCTCCTGAAACGCCGTCCACGGCAGCATGCCGCAGAAAATATACACGGCGTAATCCCATGTCGAGCCGCCCGCGCCGAAACGCGCGCCGAAGATGCCGGCGAAGATGAACGTGTAAATCGCAATCATCACCAACGGCGTGACGAGCGCCCACACGACGCCGAGCATCGAGCCGCGATAACGCGCCGCCAATTCGCGACCCGCCAGTGACGTGATGAGGTCGAAGCGACGCGGCAACTTCACTAAAGGACGCCACACCGCGCGCCGCTCCGCCTGTGCTGAAATCATGGCCGACATTGTAGCATCACCGCTCTGAGCGTGATGAGTACTGAGTACTGAGTGATGAGTGAAAGCGAGTTTTTGTGAATAACAGAGCCTCGTATTAACGCGCGTTCAGCACTCAGCACTCAGCACTCAGTACTTGTCACCTGTCGCCGCTCTGCGCTAGGGTTGCTGCTATGCGGACGGCGTTGCGAATTGAGGGGGTGTCGAAACAGTATCGCATCTACGAGCGACCGGGCGACCGTCTGAAGGAGTCGCTGACGCGCGGGCATTGGAAGGCGCACCGCGAATTTTGGGCGCTCCGGGATGTCAGCTTTGAAGTGGCGGCGGGGACGACGACCGGCATCATCGGGCCGAACGGCAGCGGCAAGTCCACGCTGCTACAGGTCATCGCCGGAACGCTTGAGCCGACGCACGGCAGCGTCTGGCGCGAGGGTCGCGTGGCGGCGCTCTTAGAGCTTGGGGCCGGATTCAATGCCGAGTTCACCGGCATTGAGAATGTCTTTATGAACGCCGCGCTGATGGGCTTTTCGCGCCGCGAGGCGGAACGATTACTGCCGGACATCATCCGCTTCGCCGAGATCGGCGACTTCATCCACCAGCCCGTCAAAACTTATTCGAGCGGCATGTACATCCGCCTCGCTTTCGCGGCGGCGGTGAGCGTCGCACCGCAGGTGTTGATTGTTGACGAGGCGCTGGCGGTCGGCGACGCCGTGTTTCAGCACCGCTGCATGCGCCGCATCAAACAAATGCAGGAAAGCGGTGTGACGATTCTCTTTGTCTCCCACGACCCCGGAGCCGTCCGCGCGCTCTGCTCGCGCGCGGTTCTTTTAAGCAATGGGCGCGTCGAGTGTGACGGTAAACCGGCGGAGGTGCTTAATCGCTATCAGCGCATGATTATGGCGCGCGAGGAGGCTTACGAAGAATCGCAGGCGGCAAGCGAGGAGGAGTTTGGTGACGACATATTTGACGACAAAGCTTATCCGCCGCTTCGCTGCGCGTATCGTCACGGCGACGGCAGCGCCGAGACTTTGAGCGTCGAGATTCTTGACGGCGAGCGCCGCCCCGTCGAGATCGTCGAGTCCGGCGAGCCGCTCCTGATCCGCAAGCGCGTGCGCTATCACCGCGATGTTGAAACTCCGGTGAGCGGCTATCTCATCCGCAACCGGCACGGCATCCACGCCTACGGCACCAATACCGAAAAGCTTCACACCGACGTGGGGCAAGTGCGGCGCGGCGAAGTAATTGAAGTGACGTTCGCCTTCGAGTGCTGGCTCGCGCCCGGCCCGTACTCGCTGACCGTCGCCGAGCACAGCCCCGACGGGATCAGTTTTGACTGGGCTGATGACGTGCTATTTTTCCACGTCACGAGCGCGGCCACGATGGACGGGATAGCGAATCTCAGCGCCAGTGCTACGACGCGACGGCTCAAAATTCGCACCGACGAAACTGTAGTCGGACGGCCACTACATACTTGAAGGTCGTCGCGGCAGATATTTAGAACAGGGACACAAGATGAGCGACACAGCCATTAAAGTTCTCGAAGTTTCGGTGGATGACACAATCGAGAGCGTCAAACTCAACCGATATACTTCCCGAACCGGAGTACAGTTTTATGGTCGTCCGGGAACGGAAGACATCAACGTCTTCGAGTCTGTTGTGGCTCACAATGAGTACAGGCTGCCCGCGTCATTCCGTCATCAAGACATTATAATTGACATTGGCGCACATGTCGGCGGCTTCTCTTACGCAGTGCTGACGAGGGGCGCTGGCAGTGTTTATGCCTATGAAGCACATCCGATAAATCACGCCATCGCACGTAAAAATTTGGAGTCGTTCGGTGACAGGTCTATCTGTCGCAATAAAGCAGTATGGAGATCGGATGCACAGCCTCGAACGCTCTATAATGACGACATCACCGGCTACGTTAATACTGGCGGAATCTCTGTCCTCTGGAACGAGGTAGGCGTGCCGGTTCAAACGGTAAGCTTCGACGACGTGCTTTTTGAAGCCTCTCATGGCTTAACGAAACAGATTCGGTTACTTAAGTTCGACTGTGAAGGATCAGAGTATCCGCTTCTGTTCACTTCCAAGAATTTGGGCGTCGTGAGAGAAATCTGCGGCGAGTATCACGAGATCAAAGCGGAGATTGTTCCAGAGCGCGCAAAGGTGAGCAATGATTGCTGGTCATTCGACGCTCGCGGGTTGAAAGATTTTTTTGAGAAGGCTGGATGGGTGTTGGAATTAGAACCGAAGGGCGGGAACGTCGGTCTGTTTTTCGCACGTCGTAAAGAAGGACAGGCGCCGGCAGAGTTAGGTGAGTACGACGAGACGGAAGTTGACGTTAACGAGTTAATGGTTCGCATTCGCGCCGCTGCTGCGGCAAAGCGCGAGTCGGACGGCGATTGGGTGAAGATAAATGTTTCCGCCATCTTACGCGACCTCCAAGCAGGGCCGGTAGTGGGCACCGCGCCGGCGGCGGAACCTTTCGCGGTGGGGCCACCCTCATTACAACCATCGTTTACTCCCCGCCCGGACAAGCGCTATCACGTGAACGACTTGCTTCTGTATCACGACAAAGAATTCGTGCGCGCCGCCTACCGCGCGGTGTTGCGGCGCGAGCCGGACGATGGAGGCTACAACCACACGCTTGATGGATTACGCGCCGGACGCTTCACGAAAATGGATATTCTCGTCGGCCTGCGCTACTCACCGGAAGGTACGGACAAGAACGTGCATCTTGACGGTCTGTCGCGCCCCTTCTTCCGAAAACTTTATCGTCTACCCGCGCTCGGCTACCTGCTTCAGTTGGTAATCGGACTGAAGGGACTGCCTGCACTGATGCGCCACCAGAGCCAGTTCGAGGCTTACACGCAGGCGCAACAGCAAATACTTGCCGACCACATTAGTCATGTGGCCGCGCATCTCAACGGCAACTTCTCCACGCAATTAACGCGGGCGTATGAAGAGATGTCGGAACTCTCGGAAGAGATGTCGAGAGTGTCTGAAACGCAGAGCGCGCAGGCCGACTTACACCACGGGCAGATCGGCGCGCTCTTTCGCGAGCATCAGGAACTAATGAGGCAACAGCGGCAAGTAGAAGAAGAGATTTATGCGCTCGTCGCCAAGTGGCGGGCCACAGACCTGCAAGGAGCAGCGTTGCCAACTGCGGAAGTCGGAGAATCGGCGAACGCACGCGCCTTTGCGGAATTTTATGCCGCCTTCGAGGATGAGTTTCGCGGCAGCGCGGAAGAAGTTAAGGCACTCTTCAAAGTTTACTTGCCGCGTCTCAGAGAAGCGGGTGCGGCAGCAGACATTCTTGATCTCGGCTGCGGGCGCGGCGACTGGCTGGAGTTGCTGCGCGACGAGGGCTTCGCGGCGCGCGGCGTTGATTCCAACCGTGTCCTCGTCGAGCGGTGCCGTCAGCGTGGCCTCGACGTGACGGAAGGCGACATCCTCGCTCACCTACGAAGTTTGCCCGACGCCACTCTCAGCGCCGTCACCGCTTTTCATGTGATTGAGCATTTTCCTTTTGAGACATTGATGAATCTGGTGGATGAAGTGTGGCGAGTGTTGAAGCCGGGCGGGTTGGTTATTTTCGAGACGCCCAGCCCGGAGAACATCGTCGTCGCCGCGTGCAATTTCTACTCCGACCCGACGCACCATAAGCCGGTCTTTCCGCACACGCTCCGCTTCGCAATGAATCATCGCGGCTTCACCGACGTGAGTTTGATTTTTCTCCATCCGGTTGAAGGCAGCCCCTTCGCGCGGCAGGATTTGGAGTCGCTTCACATGTGGTTTTACGGCCCGCGCGATTACGCCATCACGGCACGAAAGCCTTAAGCGGCAATTCAGTATGAGCAAGCAGCTTCGCGTCGGGCGTCGGTTTGCGGTGAAGAATCAAGCATGACGCGCATCGCGATTTTGACTCCGACCGTCACGACCGGCGACGCCGTCAGCAACGACGCCCTCACAATGCGGCGCGTGCTCGCCGCGCGCGGGCACGATGCTCAAATTTACGCCGAAGGCTGGACGGTAACGGAGCCTGCCATTCGTTCGATCTTCGATTTCGGCAGTTTCACGGGCGACGGCGCTCATCTTCTGATTTACCACCACTCAATCGGCTGGGACGCGGGGTTTGAGGAATTACGTAGCGCCCGATGCAAAGTAGCGATTAAGTATCACAACATTACGCCGCCGGAATTTTTTGCCGGGATCAGTCCCGCATTCGAGCAACGGTGTCGCAACGGTAAGAAGCAGATGCAGGAAATGGCGCGCGCCGGCCACGCGCTCTATCTCGCGGACTCCGCTTATAACTTGAAAGAACTTCTTGCGGAAGGCGTCGAAAAATCTAACGCATTCGTCGTCCCGCCGTTTCACCATGCTGACCGCTTCTCTTCGCTGCTCGCTGATTTCGACGTGCTCGACTCATACCGCGACGACTACGCGAATGTCCTGATGGTCGGGCGCGTCTCGCCGAACAAAGGCC
>JBPCPQ010000224.1:0-11000 GCA_050999015.1 Pyrinomonadaceae bacterium
TTTTTTTTTTTTTCTCTCCCTTTTGTTTTTTTTTTTTGTTTTCCTTCCTTCCTTCTCTGGGTTTTGTTGCCCCCCCCCCCCCCCCGGCGACCTGCACCATCTTCGCAACATTCTCTTCGAGATAATATGCGATTGCGCGGTAAGTTACCTCGGTCGGCTCGTGCGTCACCTTGCCTCCCTCGACGACCGCCACCGAAGTGGTCATCTTCGTCCAATTGCCGACCGTGTCAAACTCATAAGCGTAAACTTCTTTGGTCAGAATTGAGCCGTCGGTGTTGTGCAGCGTCATCTCGACGATGTTGCCTTTGTCGTCATACTTATAAGTCTCTTTGCCGGTCAGCGCGCCGCTGGCAGTAAGGAAATATGCGGTGTCAACCTTGCCGCCCTTGATGTCATAGGTGGTTGTTTCCAACACCGCGCGCGCGCCTTCACTGGGCTGCCCGCCCTTCGTCGTAATCTTCGCCGTTTCGGTACGCACTCGGCGCACCGGCCCCATCAAGCCATCCTGTTCTCTATCACTGTTCGCGCCCGCGAGAATTAATGCGGATGGCATTTGTTGGTTGAAGAGCGACAGACTGCCGTGCGCGGGGGTAGCGAGGCCGGACGACAGAATAAGAAGACTTGGTAGTAGGACGAGCATCGCTTGCTTTGACATGGCTTTATACTCCTGAAATTCTCGGATAGGTGATTGGCATAACTTCGGGGAGGGCGCGGGTAAAGCAGAATGCTTCACATGCGTTGGTGTTGACCGGACAAAACCACCATCAAAGCCTTACGGCATTACCGCCGCCGGTTTCGGCGTAAGGAGGACTTCGCTGCTTATGAACGCCGGCTGGATGCGGCCAAATTCGCAAGTGCATTTAGCCAGACATCGGCTGAGCAGCTTGCTGCGTGAGTAGTAGGCAAACATTCAAATCAATCGCCATTTGATCGGATATTGGGCTTTAGCATTCCGCCTCGCGCGAGAAGACTGAGGAAGGTTCTCACGTCAGAGCCGGCTGCCGTAAAGCAGAGGCAGCTAAGGCATTATACATAATAAACATTATTTGTCTAGGTTTAACAGAACATGGCGGGGCTTAAAAACAGAGTGGATTTTGTTAGCGATTATGTCGTGAAGCAGTAGGATTATTTAACGTGAAAAGATTGCCGCCATTCTGTCCGCGATGAGCGCCGCCCGCGCCGACGTGTAAGCGTCGTCCACGGTGATGTTCGTAATCTCGCGTCCGTGGACGACGCGGTGACCCTTTCCGGGAGGGACATAGCATTTGAGCATCGGGTGCGTCCGCATCAGGATGACGACGGGAGTGCCGACCGCCGCCGCGATGTGCATCGGCCCCGTGTCGTTTGAGACGAAGACGGCGAGTTGCGCCGAAGCCGAAGCGAGTTGCGGAACGCTCAACTGGTCGAAGACGAGAGTTGAGGTGGGAAACAAAGCGCGCATCTCGCGCACCGCCGCGCGCTCTTCAGGCCCGGCGAACAGAACGACGCGCACATCATCATTGCTATCCAGTCTGCGCGCGAGTTCGGCGAAGCGTTCAAGCGGCCAGCGCCGGCTCGCATGACCCGCGCCGGGAAAAATGCCGACGAGCGGCGCGTCTCGCCCAGCACTCGCTTTCTTCAACAATTCTTGGACATAAGCGTTGTCTTCTTCGCGGGGCCGCAGGCGCGGCACGCGAGAGACCTTGCCGATGCGGAGCGGCGCGAGCACGTCAAGGTAGCGATCAACGGCGTGCTTGGCACGGTCTTCGATTGGCGGGCGGTCGTGGAAGTTTGAAAGAAAGTCGAGGGAGCGCCCCGGTCGCCGTGAAAAAAGCCGGTGGTTCGCGCCGGAGAGAAATCCCAATAGGTTGGTTTCCGAAAGACTGTGCAGGTCAATCACGAAATCGTACTTCGACTGGCGGACGCTCTTGACGAGTTTCATCACCTGCCAGATCGAAGCCGGCTTTGGGCCGTCGCGCAAACCGACGCGATCAACCGCCAGCGTCTCGTCGGCATGGCCGGAAAGCTCGACGACGGGCGCCGCCGCCCGCCCGACCGCGACAGTGATGCGCGCGCGCGGAAAGCGCGTCCTGATGGCTTGTAACGCCGGCAAGCTGAGCACCACGTCGCCCAGTTGCCCGAAATCAATGACCAGTATGTTGCGCGGCTCGAAACTTATCACGCAGTCCTGTTGATGATCTTTCACGCCTCGCGCAAATCGCGTCCGGTCATCTCCGCCGGTTGGGCGATGTCGAGCATGCCGAGAATCGTCGGCGCGACATCTTCGAGCGCGCCACCCTCGCGGAACTTGACGCCGAGCGAGGCTTCGTCAATCAAATGAAACGGCACGAGGTTGGTAGTGTGCGCGGTGTGCGGCTGTCCGGTCTTGAGGTCAATCATCTGCTCGCAGTTGCCGTGGTCTGCGGTAATCAAACAGCGCCCCCCGGCCTGCCGGAGACCTTTCATGATCCAGCCGAGACACGTGTCAACGTGTTGCACCGCCTCGATTGTCTTTTCTAAATTGCCGGTGTGCCCGACCATGTCCGGGTTGGCGAAGTTGACGATGAAAACGTCGGTCTCACCTTCCTCGATGGCGCGCAGCAATTTGTTGGTGATCTTGAAGGCTGCCATCTCCGGCTCAAGGTCGTAGGTCGCAACTTTGGGCGACGGAACAAGCAAGCGCCGCTCGCCGGGAAACTCTCGCTCCGTGCCGCCGTTGAAAAAATAAGTGACGTGCGCGTACTTCTCCGTCTCGGCGAGACGATAGTTGCGCACCCCAACCGCAGCGAACACGTCAGCGAGAATGTTGTGGTGCTGGAGTTGAGAAAAGACAGTGGGCAGCGGAAAGGTTTTGTCGTAGACCGTGAAGCAGACGTAATCAACCTGCGGACGATTCGGCGTCGGAAATTCCTCGAAGCCGGGTACGGCGAGCGCGTTGGTGATTTGTCTGGCGCGGTCGGAGCGGTAGTTGAAGAAGATGACGGAGTCGCCTGCGGAAATAATTGCGACCGGATCGTCCGTCTCGCGCGTCACGACGATTGGCTCCACAAATTCGTCTGTCACGCCGCGTTCGTAAGACTGCCTGACCGCCGCGACCGGATCAATCGCGCGCTCGCCCTCGGCGTGAATTAAAAGGTCGTAAGCGCGTTTCGTCCGCTCCCAACGCGTGTCACGATCCATCGCATAGTAGCGCCCGACGACCGACGCGATGCGCCCCGAACCGATCTCCATGCACTTCACTTGCAGGGCTTCGACATAGCCGTAAGCGGACATCGGCGGCGTGTCGCGCCCGTCGAGAAAACAATGCACGTAGACCTTCTGCAAGCCGCGCTCTTTCGCCATCCGCAGCAGCGCGTAAAGGTGCTCCTGCGAGGAGTGAACTAGTCCGTCGGAGAGAAGACCCATCAGATGCAGCGCGCCGCCGCGCCTGAGCGCCCCGTCCATCGCAGCGACCAATTCTTCACTCTTGAACAGCTCGCCGGATTCGATTGAGTAATCAATGCGCCCGATGTCGGTGCGGATGACGCGCCCCGAACCCATGTTCAAGTGTCCGACCTCGGAGCTGCCCATCACGTTCGCCGGTAAACCGACGCACGTGCCCGACGCCTCGATCAACGTGTGCGGATACTTCTCCCGGATTTCGTCGTAGAACGGCATCTTCGCCATCGTGATGGCGTTGCCCTCGCGCTCCGCGCTGTAACCGAAGCCGTCGAGAATGATGAGCGCGAGCGGCCCTTGTTTTCCGATCACTTTCTTTTCTCCTCAGAAAATAGCTGTCAGCTATTAGCTTTCAGCCGTCGGCATTGACGCGAAAAATTAGGGAATGCAACAAGTTCGTTTGGTCAAATATGTGTGTGCGGAACGAATCACTTTCGCCCCGCCGCTTTTTTCACCGCCTTCTGCTTCTTATCTTCGCGGCGCACATCCTTTGGTTTAGGTTCTTTCGCGGGCGCTTGATCGAGTTGATAAAATGTTGCCATCCCGGGATAGCGCGCGGCGTCGCGTAGGTCTTGTTCGATGCGGAGCAGTTGGTTGTACTTGGCGATACGGTCGGTGCGCGACAGCGACCCGGTTTTGATCTGCCCGGCGTTGGTCGCCACCGCCAAGTCAGCGATGAATGTGTCTTCGGTTTCGCCGGAGCGGTGCGAGATAACAGCGGTGCGGCGGTGCGTGCGTGCGAGTTCGATGGCGTCGAGCGTTTCGGTCAGCGTGCCGATTTGATTGACCTTAATCAGAATCGAATTAGCGATGCCGCGCTCAATGCCCTTGCGTAGAAACTCGGTGTTGGTGACGAACAAGTCGTCGCCGACGAGTTGCACGCGCTCGCCCATCTCATCTGTCATTAACTTCCATCCGTCCCAGTCGTTCTCCGCCATCCCGTCTTCAATCGAGATGATCGGATACTGCTCCGTCCACGACTTCCAGTAAGCGACCATCTCATCGCTCGATAGTTTCCGGTTGTCAGATTTTTTGAAGACGTAGTTCTTGCCGTCGTAAAACTCGCTCGCCGCCGGATCGAGTGCGAGGTAAAGGTCGCGCCCCGCCGTGTAACCGGCTAGGCTGACGGCTTCGAGAATCGTCTCAACAGCTTCTTCATTGGAACGCAGATTCGGCGCGAAGCCGCCCTCGTCGCCGACGCTCGTGGCGAGGCTGCGTTTTTTGAGCACCGCTTTGAGCGCGTGAAAAACTTCCGCGCCGATCTGAAGCGCGTGGCGAAAATCTTCCGCGCCCGTCGGCATCACCATGAACTCCTGAAAATCAACGTTATTGTCGGCGTGCGCGCCGCCGTTGATGATGTTCATCATCGGGACGGGCAGGGTGCGCGCGTTCGCGCCGCCGAGATAGCGATAGAGCGGCATCTCCATGTACGCGGCGGCGGCGCGCGCGGTAGCGAGTGAGACGGCAAGGAGCGCATTCGCGCCGAGCTTCGATTTCGTCTTCGTACCGTCCATCTCGATGAGCGCGGCGTCAACCTCGGCCTGATCGAGCGCGTCCATGCCTTCGATCCGCTCGGCGATAAAGTCATTAACGTTCTGCACGGCCTTCAGCACGCCCTTGCCGCCGTAACGTTTTTTGTCGCCGTCGCGCAGTTCAACCGCTTCGTTCTCGCCGGTCGAAGCGCCCGACGGGACGGCGGCGCGGCCCACTTCGCCGCCGATTAAAACGACCTCGGCCTCGACGGTCGGGTTGCCCCGTGAGTCGAGAATTTCGCGCGCGTAAACTGCATCAATCATGCTCATAATATTTTCTGAGCCTGCTCCTCGAAGTTGGTTTTGATTAGGACGGCAAAGACTACCATATCTCGGCGACTAAAACATGATTGCGGATTGCGGATTGAAGGTCTTGAACAATCCGCAATCCGCAATCGAAGCGTCCGAAATCTCACCCGCCTGCCAGCAAATCATCGAACGCCGTGTCGGGCAGTTCTTCGAGCGTGCGGACGACGATGTCGGCTTCGAGCGCGGGATGCTCTGACAGGACGCCGATGGTACGCATCCCGGCGCGGCGTCCGGCTTCGGTGCCGGCGGGCGCGTCCTCGACGACGATACAACGTGCGGGCGGGACGCCGACTTTCGCGGCGGCGCGGAGAAAGACCTGCGGATCGGGCTTACCGCGCTCAACGTCTTCGGCGGTGACGACGGCTGTGAAGCAATCGCGGATGCCGAGTACGTCAAGTATCGCTTCGATGTTTAGGAGCGGCGCTGACGAAGCGATGGCCTGACGCCAATTCTCGCTTTGCAAGCGCCGCAGCCAGCGCCCGACGCCCGGCAACAATTCGACGCCGCCCTCGCGTAGCATCTCGCGGTAGCGCGACTCTTTGAAATCGCTGACCCGCTTGATCTCGCCCGCCGGGTAAGCGTCGCCGAACAGGGCGCGCATGATCGTGTCGTTACGTTGACCGAAGAACGACGTGAAACTTTCTTTTGTCAGTTCGTAGTTTTCGGCGGCGAGCGCCTCACGCCACGATTGCCAGTGATACCGACTTGAGTCCAGCAGCGTGCCGTCCATGTCCCACAGCACTGCGCGCGGCGTTTCGGGCGCGGGTGAAAATTCCGTTGTGTTCATGTGCTGTGTATAAGTCACAGTGCTACCATTTGGCAAAGACCGAAAAGAAAACCTCCGTTAGAGGACACATCGCGCGGGGGCAGGACGGCACTTCGTCCGTAGTTTCGGATGCGGAGAAAGATTAATGGCAAAACAACACGGCCCGTGGACAATCGAAGGCTCCGTCGAAAAACATAAAGACCGCTGGGTAGAAGTCCGCGAGGATCGGGTCATTAAGCCGGGCGGGGAGCCGGGGAAGTTCACGAGCGTAAAACTTCTGCCGGGCGTCTCCGTCCTCGCGCTCGACCACGAGGGGCGGGCACATCTGACGAGCGAGTTTCGCTATGCCGTCGGGCGCGACAGCATCGAGGTCGTCAGCGGCGCGATTGACGACGGCGAAGAACCGCTCGCGGCGGCACGGCGCGAACTCTGCGAGGAACTCGGCATCGAAGCCGAAGAGTGGATTGATCTCGGCCTCGTCGATGCGCTCACTTCACAACTCCTCTGCCCGGCCACGCTCTTTCTCGCGCGCAACCTGTCGTTCAAAAACCCGGAGCGCGAAACGACCGAACAGATCGAACACATCATTGTGCCTTTCGCCGAAGCCGTCGGGATGGTGATGGAGAGTCGCATCACACACGCGCCAAGTTGCGTCCTGATCCTGAAAGCCAATGAGTATCTTCGGTCACATCTCCGGTCGGATGCTGCGCAATAACGCGGGAGTTGAACGGGTAACTCACATGAAGAAGTGGTCACACATCGGTGGTCAGTCGTCAGATAAAACACACGGACATCGGGTCGCTCTTTTGCCTGCGTGGTGCTGACGCCGCGAATCATGGAGATTCATCAAGCTACTCAACCCGCGCGTCCATAACGCAGCAAAACCCCAGACTTTATGAGCGCCGCTGAAATAATTCTTGACACCGCAATTAGTTTCCGGGAATAATTCAGGTCTACAACAAAAGCCGGTGAAGCATTTAGCTTTTTGTCCCGAAGATTCAAGCCCAATTCTTGCTTTTGACAGAAACGACAGTATTCGTCTCTAAAACCGAGCCGCCAAGCCGACTCTGCAAATGTTAGCGATGGTACCCGCACCGGCTCTTTCGTAGCTTCCGGCGGTTTATGTTGTGGACTCGAATTAGAATCTGAAATGGGAAACGAAGCGTTTTACCAAGGAGTTTTTACGGAAGTGTCAATGCAACGGCAGGCAGAGCCTCAAAAATCAAAAACCTTCTCCGTCAAAATCCTGCTCGTCGTCACAGCACTGACAGGGGGAATCTTCATCCTGCAAAGAGCATCTTTGTCGGGCGCAACGGCACAAGAGGGCGAGCGTGCGGCGGAGGTTCGATTCGTTACACTCGCTCCCGGCCACTTTCATGCCGCGCTGGTGCTTAAAGAAATGTATCCGGGCGTCGCCAGACAGGTGTCCGTTTACGCCCCTCTCGACGGAGACGTGATTGACCACCTCCAGAGAATTTCCCTCTTCAATAATCGCAAAGATAATCCGACGTCGTGGGAGGTTAACGTCAAAACGGGTGCCGACTTTTTTCAGCGCATGCTGAAGGAACGTCCCGGCAACGTCGTCGTGCTCTCCGGGCGAAATAGGGGGAAGATTGATCTCATCAACTCATCGCTCGATGCCGGGCTGAATGTGCTGGTTGATAAGCCGTGGATTCTCTACCCGGCAGACCTGCCGAAACTGAAAGCCGCGCTCGGCACCGCCGACAAGCGCGGGTTGATTGCCTACGACATCATGACCGAGCGCCACGAAATCACGACGATGCTTCAGAAGGAGATCGTCAACGACGCCGCGACTTTCGGCAGTGTGGTACCGGGAACCGAAAAGGAACCCGGCGTCTACATGGAGAGCCTGCATCACTTGATGAAAACAGTGGCCGGCGTCCCCAACCCCCGGCCCGCGCGCTTCTTCGACATTGAGCAGCAGGGCGAAGGAATCAACGACGTCGGTACGCACCTCGTTGATTTGGTGCCGTGGATTCTCTTCCCCGAACAATTGATTGATTATCGCCGCGACATTCAGGTGCTTTCCGCCGAGCGCTGGCCGACCGTCGTTAGCCGGGAGAATTTTCAGCGGATCACGCGCGAAGCACAGTTCCCCGCGTACCTCTCGGCGAACGTCAAGGACGATCAGCTTCAGTTGTTCGCCAACACCGATGCCCTCTACCGACTGCGGGGCGTGTACGTGAGACTGAAACCCCTGTGGAACTACGAAGCACCGGCGGGCGCGGGCGACACTCATCACGCGGTGTTTCGCGGCACGCTCTCGCGTGTCGAGGTTCGGCAGGGCAAAGAACAAAAGTACGTGCCGGAACTTTACGTCGTGCCGAACGACGCTTCACAGAAGGCGACGGTACACGCCGGCTTGCGGAAAAAGATCGAAGCTTTGCAATCAAAATTTCCCGGCATCGCAATCGAGGACTTAGGCGCGGAAATGCGCGTCGGGATTCCGGCCAAGTACCGTGAAGGACACGAAGCGCACTTCGCCGCCGTCACCAAACAGTTCCTCAGTTACTTAAAGAATCCGAAGTCGCTGCCCGCGTGGGAAAGAGCGAACATGCTGGCGAAGTACTACGTGACGACGAAGGCCGTCGAGTTGAGCCGGCAGTCGCCGCGAAGAACGGAGTCCTCGATTAGCAGATAACGAAGCTTTGCACATGTTATGCGGCGATTGCGACAACGCTCTTTTTGTGGCGAAAGCAAGCGGCGCTCAAGCACTCAGGTTTGTTGTCGCACTTCATCAAATTTTTTGACACAAAAATTGCCGCCCCTCAACTCGGTATTTCTACGGAGGATCACATGCTTACCAAACTGGATAGTAAAACTCACATCCACCTGCCCGGACTCGTGGCGCTCATTTTTGCTCTCGCCATTTTCGCCGGCGGCGCGACGACTTTCGCACAAGAGACGCGCGGCACACTCCTCGGCACGGTCAGCGACACAACCGGTGCAGTCGTCCCCGGCGCGGCCATCACCATCACCAACGCGGCGACGAACGTCTCGACCCAAGTAGTGAGCAGCGAGAGTGGCACGTTCGAGGTGCCGTTCCTGCAGCCGGGCATGTACAACGTGACGGCCACCGTGCAGGGCTTCAAGAAGTTCGTCCAGCAGGGCGTCGCCGTCAATCTCGGCGGACGCGCTAATGTTGATGTCACGCTCGAAACCGGCGACGTGAGCGAAGAAGTCGTCGTCACGAGTTCCGCCCCGCTCCTCGACACGACTTCGGGCAGCGGCGCGGCGGTGCTCGACAGCAGGGTCGTCCGCAACATGCCGGTCTTCGGCGGGAGCGCCATCCTTGCTGTCCGCAGCATGCCCGGCATTCAGTGGACAGGGCAGCCCAACTATCTAGGCTTGCACTCGAACCTCGGCGGATCACAGATCAGTGCGGCGGGCGGCGCGGGCGGCACCGAGTTTGTGCTCGACGGTATTCCGAACAGCGCCGGCGGACGCCGCGCTGGGTTCCTACCGCATCAAGATGCGGTTGAGGAAGTCCGTGTGAGTTCGTCCGAGTTTGACGCGAGCGAAGGCCACACGGCCGGCGCGACCGTCAACATGGTGACGAAATCGGGGGGCAACGACTATCACGGCTCACTCGCTTGGCTGCACTGGCAGCAGCGCTTCAACGGCACGCCGACCTTCGTCAAATCCACTTACCTCCAGCGCATTGACGTCGCCGAAGCGGCCGGCAACACGGCGCTCGCCCAACAGTTGCGCGACACGCCGCAACAGACATCAGGGCGCTCGAATACTTATTCGGCAACCATCGGCGGCCCGATTTATTTCCCGCGCTTCGGCGAGGGCGGCCCCGCGCTCTGGAGCGGCAAAGACAAGCTTTTCTTCTTCTTTGCTTTCAACGGCTACAAGGAAGCGAAGTCCGAAGAAGTGACGGCGATCAACCGCACGGTGCCGACCGCCGCCCACCGGCGCGGTGATTTCTCTGACCTGCTGCGACTCGGTTCGCAGTATCAAATTTACGATCCGCGCACGGCGCGTCTCGTCAACGGTCGTGTGGTGCGTGACCCGTTCCCGAACAACCAAGTGCCGATTCTCAACCCGGTCTATAACCAGATCGTGAATCTTTACCCGCTGCCCAACAATCCGGCGGCCGGCCCCGCCGACAACAACAACTACCTTGCTTCGGGGACGCCCTTCGACTGGGACTACAAAGCATTTCAGAATCGCGTTGATTACAACATCACGCCGAACCAAAAGCTGACCGGCAAGTGGAGTTGGAACGCCTTCTTAGAGGATCGCGGCGACTGGACTTACGAGACGTTGCGCGGGCTTACCACGAACGGGCTTGTGCGGCGCAACACAGGCATTGGCCTCGACTACGTCATCACCCTGAACCCGACGACGTTCCTCAACTTCAAAGCCGGCTACAACCGCTTCATCGAAGGCACCCAACTCACTGCGGTGCAAACTTCGTTCAGCCCGTCGAGCATCGGTCTGCCGAACTACATAGACGAACGCGCCGGGGGTCTGACGCGCCTGCCGAACATCAACTTCGGCGCCTACTCGAATCTGAGCGGCGGCTATCCCGGCTTCACGCGCTTCAGCGTTGCCTCGACCGCCGGGGAACTCTCGAAGAGCTTCACGCAGCACACGCTGCGCATCGGCTACGATCTGCGCCAGAGTTACCGCGCCTCGAACGGCCCCGGCCAGACGTCGGGTGAGTTCCAATACAGAAATAACTTCGTCCGCCCGTGCGAAGCCACCATCGCCAACATTCCCGTCTGCGCTAACAACGGCAGCGCGGCCACCGTCGGTCTGGAGTGGGCGGCATTCATGCTCGACGCGCCGGCCAGTGTTTCCATTGATCGCAACGATAATCTTTACCTGACCAATCCGTTCGGCGGCTTTTACGTGCAGGATGACTGGCGCGTGTCGCAGAAGCTTACCGTCAATCTCGGCTTCCGCTACGAACTCGAAGGCGGCTTCCGCGAACGCTTTGATCG
>JBPCPQ010000157.1:0-3657 GCA_050999015.1 Pyrinomonadaceae bacterium
CTCGCGCCGCAGGGTATTCAAGTGATGTTCACGGCGGCGGCAATTATCCTCGCCAACATTTTCGTCACGTTCCCACTCGCCTTCGGCGTCATCAAACCCGTCTACGATACGATGAGCGCGTCGCTCGAAGAGGCGTCGGCGACCATCGGCGCGACGCGCTGGCAGACGTTCTGGCACGTTACGCTGCCGAGTCTTCGCGGCGCGATTTTTACGGGCGCGCTTCTGACGTTCGCCCGCGCTGTCGGCGAGTTCGGCTCAACCATTCTTGTCTCCGGTAATCTCGCGGGGAGCACGCAGACTGCACCGCTGTACATCTTCGCCAAGTTTAACGAGGGGCAGGTCGAAGCGGCCAACGCCATCGCCATTGTGCTGGCGCTTTTCTCTTTCGCAATCTTCAGTGTCCTGTTTTTCGCCCGCGACTGGTTGGAAGACGAGTAGAGGGCTTATCATGCAGCCCGAAGAATTTAATCCCGAACTCAACAGCGAGACCAGCATGGCAGAGACGCCGCAAAAGGATACCGCACGCCGGGAGGCGGCGAGCGTACGCGGGTTGAGTAAAAGTTTTCGCGGCGCGCGGGTGCTCGAAAACGTCAGCTTCGACGTGGCCGAAGGTGAGACGCTTGTGCTGCTCGGCGCGTCGGGAAGCGGTAAGACGACCATCCTCAGAATCATCGCCGGGCTGGAGCAGCCGGACACGGGAAGCGTCATTCTTCACGGCAAAGATGTCACCGACCTTCCGGCGCGCGAGCGCGGCGTCGGAGTCATCTTTCAATCTTACGCGCTGTTCCCGCGCATGAGCGTCGAGAAGAATATCGGTTACGGGTTGCGCATCCGGCGGCGCCCGCGCAAAGAGATTAAAGAGACGGTGGATCGTCTGCTCACGCTCGTGCGGCTCGAAGAGCATCGGAAGAAATATCCTTCGCAACTCTCCGGCGGGCAGCAGCAACGCGTCGCCATCGCGCGCACGCTTGCCTACAAACCGGAAGTGTTGCTCTTCGATGAACCGTTCGGCGCGCTCGATGCGCAGACGCGCGTCCACTTGCGGCGTGAAATTCGCGCGCTCCTGAAACAGGTCAATGTGCCGTCCATCTTCATTACGCACGATCAAGAGGAGGCCTTAGAGTTAGGCGACCGCATCGCCGTGCTCAACGTCGGGCATCTCGAACAGACGGGGACGCCCGATGATGTTTACAACCGCCCCGAAACAGAATATGTCGCCACTTTTTTAGGCGCGGCCAATCTGCTGCTCGGCGTAATCTCCGGCGATAATGTTGAAATCGGCACGGTCGCCGTTCCCGTCGGCGAGGACTTGAAGCGCTTCCGCGACGGCCAAGCGGTCAAGCTGGTTTTTCGTCCTGAAGATGTCGTCTTAAGCGAAACCGGCGCGCTGCCCCCGGGCGCGCGCCGACTCACCAACGCGATTATCGAAGAGGTCAATTTCGTCGGCGCTTACGAACGCCTCACCCTGCGACTTGACCTGACCGCCAGACGTCCGGCTGAGGGCGAGCCGCCGCTCTACACCGTCACCATCAACACGCCGGAGCGGATGACGGGCGTGCCGATAATCGTCACGCGCCCTAAGACCGAAGCTGGTGCCGTGCGGCTTCGAGCCGGCACCCGCGTCGCAGTCGGTCTGATGTCTTACCGCGTGCTGTCGAACTACGTTTTCGCCACCGAACGCCCGAGCCGCACCGTGAGCACGCATCAGTGACGCGCCTCATCCATTCAAGAGAGCTTCACGTTGCCGGTAGAACAATAAAAGTTCGACTATGAAGGCGAGCCTTCGCAAATTCGTTTGAGGCAATCGAAAGAAAGGAAATAGAAAGTTGGGAATTGTGCTCAATGACTTCTCGACTAACGATGCGTCGCGGCGATGAGGGCATCGAGGATGCGGTCGGCGGCGCGTCCGTCCCATAACGGCGGGATGCGCGGCAAAGTTTTGGCGTCACCACGGCGCGTGTCGAGCGCGGCAAACGCAGCACTCGTGATCTTCTCCGTATCGGTTCCGACAATTTTGTTTGTGCCCATCTCAATTGTCACCGGACGTTCCGTGTTTTCGCGCAGAGTCAGGCACGGTATGCCAAGCGCCGTCGTCTCTTCCTGCAACCCTCCCGAATCCGTCAGCACCAACCGCGCGCCGCTGTAGAGTCGTAAGAAATCCAGATAACCCTGTGGCTCGGTAAGAATAATTCTTCCGTGTTGTTCAATGCGTTCGGCGAAACCGAACTCCACAAGATTGCGGCGCGTGCGCGGGTGGACGGGGAAGATAATGGGAAGTCGTTCGCCGATTCGTTCGAGGGCGTCGAGCAGGCGCGCGAGGGTCGCGCGGTCGTCAACATTTGACGGGCGGTGCAGCGTCAACACCGCGTAGTCTTTTTCTTCGACGCCAAGTTGTTCACGCACTCTTGATGTTTTCGCCCGTTCGAGCTGCGCGAAGAGTGAATCAATCATCACGTTGCCGACGAAGCGAATGCGCTCCGGTGCGACGCCCTCGGCCAACAAATTTGCGTCTCCGTCTTCAGACGGCGTCAGCAGAAGGTCGGCGATTTGATCGGTCAATAGACGATTGATTTCTTCCGGCATCGTGCGGTCGCGGCTGCGTAAACCCGCCTCGACGTGCGCCACCCGCACCAGCAGTTTCGCGCAGACCAGCGCGCACGCCAGCGTCGAATTAACGTCGCCGACGACCAGTACCCAATCCGGCTGCTCGCGCAACACGACCGGCTCGAAGAGTTGCATCACGGCGGCGGTCTGCGCGGCGTGGCTACCTGATCCGACGCCGAGATATACGTCAGGCTCCGGCAATCCTAAATCGCGGAAGAAAGCGTCGGACATCTGCGCATCATAATGCTGCCCTGTATGCACGACGAGCGGCGCGGCAAATTCATGCTCGCGCCGCTTGATGGCTTCGACGATTGGCGCGACCTTCATGAAGTTCGGTCGCGCCCCGACCACATTGATCACCTTTAGCATCGTGAAGTTTGAAATCTATGAAGATTTTAAGACGTGAAATTCACAGTTTGACGATGTGAGCAGAGGAATTGGTGCGCGATTCTTTCGCCAGCGCGTTTCTCGTGTCAACGATTAACTTCGACAGCCGTGCCACCCTCGCGTAGTCCACACCCGTGTGATCCGTCACCACCACCACGCAGTCCGCCCCGCAGAGTTCTTCGTCCGTCATCTCCACGCTCCGAAGCACCGACTCGTCATCTCCTTTATCTCCACCCCCGCCATGACTCCCATCCACCGCCCCGCCGCCATGCCCGTCCTCGCCTAACCGCACCTCTCCGACATACGGGTCGTGGTATCTCACTTCCGCTCCCTTCCCACGCAACCGCTCGATGATCGCCAACGCCGGCGATTCCCGCACGTCCTCAATGTCTCGTTTGTACGCCACCCCCAAGAGTAAGATGCGCGCACCCTTCGGCGACTTCCGCGCGTCGTTCAACCCATCCGCCACCAACTGGCACACATGCTCCGGCATCCGACTGTTGACCTCTTCCGCCAATGAGATGAACCGCGAATCAAACCCGTGCTGGCGCGCCTTCCACGACAAATAGTGCGGGTCTAACGGAATGCAGTGCCCGCCGATCCCCGGCCCCGGATAAAACGCCATGAAGCCGAACGGCTTGGTCGCCGCCGCACTGATCACTTCCC
>JBPCPQ010000027.1:0-7886 GCA_050999015.1 Pyrinomonadaceae bacterium
CCGATGGCGAACATCATCGCCGTCGTCGCGGTGTTGGAAATCCACGCCGAGAGAAAGGCCGTCACCGCGCCGAACGCGAACAGGATTCTGCTCGGTCTCGCGCCGACCCACTTAATTGACAACACGCCGAAGGCGAGCCGCCGGTCGAGCCGGTGCAGGAAGATCGCCCGCGCGAGAATGAACGAGCCGATGAAAAGAAACATCAGCGGGTCGGCGAACGGCGCGAACACGTCCTTCGCCGGCGCGACCCGCATCACGACACACAGCGCCGCGCCGAGTAGTGCCGTGACGGGCAGCGGCAGCGCCTCCGTCACCCACAGCACGATGACCGCCGCCATCACCGCCGCGAGACGGTGCGCCTCCGGTTTCAGCCCCTCAAGCGGCAACATCAGGATGATGAGAAAAACAATTGGGGCGAGCGCGAGACCGACAACGCGTCGCACCCGCTCGAAGCGCGCTTCCGCGTCACTCACTCGTTCGATCACATCAATGTTCTGGCTCATGCTCGCGCGGTTTTCTATGCGATCCTGCCCGACGAATCGTCTGTGAGTTTTAAGAAAACAACTCACCACTGAGACACGAAGGCACGAAGCAATCCCAAGTAGTTCTCTGTTTCTTAGTGCCTTTGTGGTGAAATCATTTTCGCCACTTCATAGAGCAGATTCAATCCGCCCGGAGCGGCGATGCTTCTTTGTGAAGATACTCGGTGGCGTAGTGAATGCCGCTCTGAAGCGTGCTGCGGGTGACGAGGCTGCCGAGGTCAACCCCCAACCCGACGAGGGTCTGCGCCACGCGCGAGCGGATGCCGGTCAGGACGGCTTCCGCGCCGAGCAGCCGAACGGTCTGCGCCGCTTGAATCAGTGTGCTCGCAACGTGGGTGTCTACCGTCGGCACGCCGGTGATGTCAATTACGGCGATGCGCGCCCCGCGCTCGACGACCCCGCGCGCCACTGAATCGAGTATCTGCCGCGCCCGCGCCGTGTCAATCGTGCCGACCAAAGGCATGATGACGATCTCACGGCTCAACGGAATCAACGGGGTGGACAATTCCTCCAGCCGCTCCGCCTGCAAATTGATAATTTCTTCGCGCAGCCGCGTCTGTTCCTGCTCCGCCCGCCGGCGCTCGGTGATGTCGTTGAGATAAACGGAGAGACCGTCCTCGGACGGATAGGCGCTCGCCTCGAACGCCTTGTCGAGCGACGGATGGTCGCCGACGAACTTGACGGCCGTCCGCTCTTCCGCCGCCCGGCGGAATTGGCGATGGAAATCCGTGCCGGTGAATTCGGGAAATTCCTGCCAGACATTTTTGCCGGACAACTGCTCGCGCGTGCGGTCGAAGAACTGCTCGGCCTGCGGATTGACGTAGGTGAAGCGCCAGTCTTTATCGAGGGCGATGAAAGAGTCGCCGATACTTTCGAGGATGCGCGTAGTGCGCCCGTTCGATTCCTCTAAGTCGGCAGCCTGTTCCTGTAAGACGGCGGCTTGCTGTCTGGTGGTGGCGAGCGTTCGGTCGTAGGCTTGCGAAAGCGTCAGGAGTTGGCTGCGGGTGAAGTAGGCGAGCGCCCCGCCGAGCAGGAGCGTCAGGCCGATGACGCTCGCTACCGCCAGCCACGCCGCGCGCTGCGTCGAACTGTTGCGCGTGTCGCGCAAGCGTTGTTCGGCACTGACGAACGACGCGAACTCGTTGCGCATCGCGTCCGTTAGCCTTTTGCCACCTCCCTCGCTGACGACCGCTTGATAATCCCCGCCCGCGTCGCGCAATGCGATCACGTCGCGGGCGAAGCGTCTCCACTCGATAGATGCCGGGCGAATAACGGCGAGTAGTTGAGATTGACCGGGATTGTCCGCGACTATTTCGCCGAGGCGGTCAAACGTCGGGTCAATTTCGGGAAGCGCCCGCTCATATGGCTCCAGAAAATCTTTCTTCCCTGTTATCAGGTAGCCGCGCAATCCCGTCTCCATGTCCACAATAAGCTGCAGCGCATCGTCCGTCTGCGCGATCACTTGATCGGTGTGCTCGACCCATTTCGCCGCCGCCATCAGCCGGCTGATTTGCCACAGCAGAACGCCCGCGACAATCGCCAACAAAACGAGCGGCAGCACGACGGCGCGCAGCAGAATGCGCCTGAACTCTTTGTGTTCCATTCGTCTCCCTTACGCCGATTCTTCGACTTCTGCGTTGCGAGGCATCATGAGCGCAACTGGATGTTATATGTCTTAATCTTGGAGTTGAGCGTCGTCGCGTTCATCCCCAGCAGGCGGGCGGCGCGCGATTGACGGCCGCCCGTTTGGTCGAGCGCACGGCGGATCAGGTCAATCTCGAAGCGCCGCACCTCGTCGAAGCTCAGGCGGCCTGCTCTCCGGTTTCGCTGGGGTGCGTCCACAGGTATTCTCTGACTTCAAAATTCATCCGGTCAATTTCCGCCAGATAACCCCCGGCGGACAGACGATAGTTCTGCGGAGTATTCTCCACCTCGCGCAGCTTTTCCACCTGTTGCTGAAAATACCTGACCCGCTCCAGGGTCGCCTCAAGTTCTTGACTGTTTCTGATCATCGCTGATTACCTCGACAATGCCGCGCATTGTTTTGTCTCGCTTTATTTGCCAGTGTTGCAGTGCCGCCCGCTCTCCGCCGATGGCGGCCATTCGCCTGATCCAGAAAACGCTGGCTCCTTCCGCGTTCTGCGCCGCCGTGTGGTCAAAAATAATTGCCGCCTCGCCAGCCACGACGTTCGAGTCGAAAGCGTCATCCATCAGCATAAAAATATCAACATCATTCGGGTCGGGCTTGGCGGTCACGAACGACCCAAAGACAACGAATCGTGCCACTTGCCCCGTGCCGCGCGCCAAATTGTAAATTCGCTCCAAGCGCCGCGCCACGACCCGGCGACGCAAAGTGCTCGTCCCGAAATGTCGCAGCACTTCAGCGAGAATCGCTTCGTGAATGCCCGGCGGTAGGTCGCCGTTGTCGTCAAATTCAGGCCATTGCTTTACCGTCATAAGAGTTTCGGCATTACAAACTCGGCGGCTTCCGCTAAGAGCGCAACTGGATATTGTATGTCTTAATCTTGGAGTTGAGCGTCGTCGCGTTCATCCCCAGCAGGCGGGCGGCGCGCGATTGATGGCCGCCCGTTTGGTCGAGCGCACGGCGGATCAGGTCAATCTCGAAGCGCCGCACCTCGTCGTAGAAGTTGACGCCGCGCCCCATGTCCACGGCGGGCGTAGCTGCTCCGAGCGGCGCGTTGTTGAAAGACTTTTGCGGATCGGAAATCTCCGTCGGGAGACACTGGCGGGTGACTTCGTTGCCGGGCGCGATGACGACGGCGCGCTCCAAAACGTTTTCCAACTCGCGGACGTTGCCCGGCCACGTGTAGGCTTCGAGGAGCGCGAGCACTTCGGGCGCGAGTTGATCGGATACTTGGCGGTTGTTCTCCTCATCATATTTGCGGATGAAGTGCTGCGCGAGGGCGAGAATGTCTTCGCGCCGCTCCCTGAGCGGCGGAAGCTCAATCGGCACGACGGCGAGGCGGTAGTAGAGGTCTTCGCGGAACGCGCCCTGCCGCACCGCTTCCTTCAAATCAATGTTCGTCGCGGCGACAATGCGCACGTCAACGCGGCGCGGCGTGGTGTCGCCGAGCGGCGTGAACTCCCGCTCCTGCAAGACGCGCAGCAGCCGCGCCTGCGTCTCCGGCGGGAGGTCGCCGATTTCATCGAGGAACAGCGAGCCGCCGTCGGCGACTTCAAACAAACCTTTCTTCGCGGCGACCGCGCCGGTGAATGCGCCGCGCGTGTGGCCGAACAACTCCGATTCCAAAAGCTCCGAAGGAATGTTCGACGAATTGACGGTGACGAAAGATTTACCCGCGCGCGGACTCTGCTCGTGTATCGCCTTTGCGATTAACTCTTTGCCCGTCCCCGACTCGCCGGTGATGAGTACGGTCGAGCGCGCGGGCGCAACTTGATCCACGAGTTGAAAGATCACCTGCATCCGTTCAGAGCGCCCGACGATTGAGCCGCGCTCGACGCTCCGGCTCATCGCGCGCCGCAGGGATTGCCGCTCTTCCTCTTTGCGGCGCGACTTGATGCCGGCGGCGATTGTCGCCGTCACCTGCTCGTTCTGAAACGGCTTGCGGATGCACCCGAACGCGCCGCGCTCCCACGCGCCGATGGCCGTGTCGAACGTCGCGTAAGCCGTAATCATCACGACCACCGCTTCGGCGTCAACTTTCAAAAGCTCTTCGAGCGCGCGCAGTCCCCCCATCCCCGGCATTGAGACATCAAGCAGCACCACGTCATAAGCGCGCCGCCCATAAGCTTCAAGCCCCTCCTCGCCGGTGCGCGCCAGATCAACGCGGTAGCCGTCCGCCGAAAGCAGCGTCTCCAGCACGTCGCGCATGATTTCCTCGTCGTCAACGACGAGCACTGAACCTTTTTTCGCCATACTATTCGGAGTCTGGAGTCTGGAGTCGAAAGTCTGGAGTCAATACAGTTCATGACTCACGACTTCAGACTCCAGACTCCAGACTTACTCCCTGTCATCCGTCACTCTTGAGTTATCATACTATAACGAGTCGCACTCCGGCTTTAGAATGCAGAGGGGAGGCTTTCCCGTAAGTATCAATGCTATACTGCCGTTGCTCCCGCCCAAGCCTGACACAAAATTTTAACAAGCGCGCATCAGTTTCGCGCGGCGGCAGAAGCATCGTTAGTGATATTCAAAACCGGGTGCACGAAAGACTGAAGTGAGCCAGATCGTTACTCCCCCTCCCGCTACTGCCGGGGCGAACAATTCGCCCGCCGGAGTTGTGCCCAAAGATGCCGCCGCCGTGATTCTCTTACGTCACGGCACCGATGCCGCAACCCCGGAGATTTTCTGGGCGCGGCGCAGCGCCCGGCTCAACTTTCTCGGCGGCTTTTACGCCTTTCCCGGCGGGCAGCGCGAATCTTCAGACGCCGAAACCCCAATCGCGCACGCCGACGATGCCGACACGTCCGCGATGATCGCGTGCGCGGCGCGTGAGCTTTTCGAGGAAGTCGGCGTGCTCGTCGCGCGCGGCGCGGAGACTTTGACGAAGGGGCAACTCGCGTCCGTCCACGACGACCTCGCGTCGGGACGGATGACGTTTCCGGCGCTGCTCGAACATTACGGACTCAATCTCGACGCGCGCGATTTTCAATTCGCCGGGCGGTGGGTCACGCCGCCCTTCAGCCCGCGCCGCTTCGACACTTTATTTTTTCTCGTCCGCTGCCCGCTCAAGCAGGAGCCGCGCGTTTTAACCGGCGAGTTTGAGACGGGCGAGTGGATCGCGGCGCGTGAGGCTTACGCGCGCTGGCGGCAATCGGAAATCCTCGTCGCGCCGCCCGTTATTCACGCGCTGAAGACTATCGCGGGCGGTCTGACAGACAATTTACAAGAGCGATTGTTGAGCGTGCCGCAGGCGCACCGCGAGCCGGTGCGCCGCATCGAGTTTCTGCCCGGCTTTATCTGCTTCCCGGTGCTGACGCCTACAAAGCCGCCCGCGACTCATACGAATGCTTACATCATCGGCCACCGCGAAATAATCGTCGTTGATCCGGCATCTCCTTACGAAGACGAACAACAAGCGCTCGCCGCGTGTCTCGACGAATTGCGGGCCGAAGGCCGCGAGGTGCGTGAGATCATCCTGACGCACCATCATCCCGACCACGTCGGCGGAGTCCTTGCGTTGAAGGCGCATCTCGAAAACCACGTGCCCGTCGCCGCGCACCCGCTGACGGCGGAGGCGCTTCGCGGCGCGATTACCGTTGACCGTCTGATCGAAGACGGTGAGATGATCGAACTCGACGGCGACCCGCCTCTCTCTCTGCGCGCGCTGCACACGCCGGGACACACGCGCGGACACCTCTGTTTCTACGAAGAGAAAATTGGTGCGCTCCTGACCGGCGATATGATTGTCGGCATCGGGTCGGTGCTGATTGATCCGCCCGAAGGCGATGTGCGCGACTACCTCGCTTCACTCGAACGCCTGCGCGCCTTGCCGAAGCTGACGACGCTGTTCGGCGGCCACGGCCCGGCAATCGGGGCCGCGCGCGATAAGATTGACGAATATATCGCTCACCGATTGGAGCGCGAAGCGAACATTCTCGCGGCGGTGCGCGAAGGAGTCGGCGGATTGAAGGAGATTGTGGGGCGCGTCTACACCGACGTTCATCCGAAAGCACACGTGATGGCTGAGCGCGCCGTCCTCGCGCATTTGGAAAAGCTCGAAGCCGACGGATTAGTAAAGCGGCAAGACGGCGGGCACTACACCGCTCGATGAAATTAAACCTTTCAACCGTAAATCGAATGTCGTTATCAAGAGAACATGAGACCGAGCACGAAGCGGCGGAGGGACAACTCCGCTACCGCCCGGATTTTATTACCGCGCTGACCGACAGTCTCGGCGAAGGGGTCTATGCACATGACCGCGAAGGTCACGTGACGTTTATGAACCCGGCGGCGGAACGCATGCTGGGCTGGAAGTTTTCGGAATTGCGCGGCCAATATGTGCATGAAGCCATCCACTTTCAGCGAGCTGACGGAACGCGCACGCCTGCCGCAGAGTGTCCGCTCCTCGGCGTGATGGAATCGAAGACGACCCTCAGCGGCGACGACGTGTTCACGCGCAAGGACGGAAGTCTTCTTCATATTTCCTACACGTCTTCGCCGATCATCACGGACGGCGAAGTGGCGGGTGCGGTGCTTGCCTTCCGCGACATCACCGAGCGCAAGCGCGCCGAGCAAGCGCTGCTCGAAAGCGAAGAGCGATACCGCACCGTCGCCGAAACTGCGTCGGACGCGATCATCACGATTGATGCAGAGAGCAACATTCTTTTCATCAACGACGCCGCCGAGCGGATTTTCGGCCACCCTGTCGGGGAGATGGTCGGACAATCGCTGACGATGTTGATGCCCGAGTACTTGCGTCATCTTCACGGTGAAGGTCTGGCGCGGTACGTCGAGACGGGCAGTAAACACATCTCGTGGAACGGGGTCGAGTTGCCCGGCCTGCACAAGAAAGGCCACGAGATTCCGCTGGAAGTTTCTTTCAGCGAATCGGTGAGAGACGGGAAGCATTATTTCACCGGCATCGCGCGCGACATCACCGAGCGCAAGCGTGCGGAGGAGGCACAGGCTGAGAGGACGCGCATGGCGGCACTCGGCGCGGATATCGGCGTGGCGCTCACGCAGGGCGACAGTTTGCGAGACATGCTGCGCCGCTGCACCGAGACTCTCGTGCGCCACCTCGATGCGGCGTTCGCGCGTGTCTGGACGATCAACGAAGCGGATACCGTACTGGAACTGCAAGCAAGCTCAGGCATCTACACCCACCTCGACGGCCCGCACTCCCGTGTGCCAATCGGCAAGTTCAAAATCGGACTTATTGCCGGAGAACGACGGCCGCACCTCACCAATTCCGTAATCGGCGATTTGCGCGTCAGCGATCAGGAGTGGGCGCAAAGCGAGGGGATGGTCGCCTTCGCCGGTTATCCGCTTATCGTCGAAGATCGGCTCGTCGGCGTGGTGGCGATGTTCGCCCGCCACGCGCTCACGGAACTTGCAGTAGAGGCGCTGGCATCCATCTCCAACGGCATCGCCCTTGGCATCGAGCGCAAGCACGCCGAGGAAGAGGTCTTGAGGGCGCGCGACGAAATGGAGATGAAAGTCGTGGCGCGCACCGCCGAGTTATCGCGCGCCAACACAATTCTTGAAGAACAGATCGCCGAGCGCCGACGCGCCGAAGACGAGTTACAGAAAGAGCGCGAGTTCCTGAGCGCGCTGCTCGACAATCTCGCTGAAGGCATCGTCGCCTGCAACGCCGAGGGCGTCCTGACTTTGTTCAACCGCGCGACGCGCGAGTTTCACGG
>JBPCPQ010000039.1:0-2585 GCA_050999015.1 Pyrinomonadaceae bacterium
GGGGATTACTACGATTATATCGAGGTCGCGCCGGGACTCGTCGCGTTCGCGCTTGGCGACGTGTCGGGCAAGGGAATCTCCGCGTCGCTCGTGATGTCGAACCTACAGGCGGCGCTTCGCGCGCAGACGGCGATTATCGCCGAGCGTCTGCGTAACTCCCACGCGCGCGCGTCTGCTGCTGCGGCCACCGCAACAACCGGCGGAGAGACAATCACCACTGCTCCCTGCGGCGTCGCGGAACTTGACGACAACTGCGCCATCTCGAACATGATCGAGCGCATCAACGAACAACTCTGTCTGAGCACCGAATCCAACCGCTTCGCAACGCTCTTTCTTGCGCTCTACGACGACCGCGCGCGCACCCTGCGTTACGCCAACGCCGGACACAACGCGCCGATGCTCTTGCGCGCCGACGGCTCTGTGGAGAGACTCACGGCGGGCGGCACAATGGTCGGGGCGTTTGACTGGATGAACTTTGAAGAGGCGCAGACGACGCTTGCCGCCGGCGAAGTATTGCTCATATTCTCCGACGGCATCAGCGAGGCGCAGAACGATCTCGGCGAGGAGTACGGCGAAAACCGTCTCGCGCAACTCGCCCTCGCCAACCGGGGCGTCTCCGCCGAGGAAATGCTGAATGTGATTTTCGATGAGATAGATAATTGGTCGGGCGCGCAGGAACGCGGCGACGATCAGACACTGGTGATTGTGAAGGGCGTCGGCAGCACATAAGCTGTTGCTACTGCCGACGCCCTCGCTTCAATGATAATCTTCCGCCCGATGACCGCTATCGGATGTAAAAGTTGATTGCTTACCTGACAATTCCGTAGAGAAAGGACATTGTATCAAAAGATTGTTCTACAGTTTGCTGCTGAGTTTATTCCTGACCGCCGGCGCTCACGCCCAAAGTGTCGAAGGTGACTGGAAAGGGACGCTCAAAGCCGGCGGCGCTGAACTCCGCTTGGTGCTGCACGTCTCGAAGGACGACAAGGGAGAATTGAGGGCGACCCTCGATAGCCCCGACCAAAATTCCATGGGCGTCCCAGTAACCTCAATCACCCTTGCCGGTTCGACCCTGAAGTTCGAGATGCGGCTGATAGGCGGTTCTTACGAGGGGAAGGTGAACGCCGACCAAACGGGCATCATCGGCACTTGGACGCAGGGCGGCTCGTCAGCCCCGCTGGAGTTCTCGCGCGCCGCGGCCAGCCCAGAAGCGAAGAAGAGAATGCTCAAGCCCAGCGACATTGACGGGGAGTGGGAAGGCACGCTGGACGCCGGCTCTCAGACGCTGCGGCTAGTCCTCCACATCGCGACCTACGAGGACGGGATGACGGCCAAGCTGGACAGCCCGGATCAGAACGCGACGGGGCTGCCGGTGACGACGATCACGCGCGACGGTGCGAAGTTGAAGTTTGAGATGAAGCAAATCGCCGGCGGCTTTGAGGGCGCGATTAATCAGGAACTGAACTCGATCAGCGGGACGTGGACGCAAGGGGGCGGCAGCCTGCCGCTAACATTAAAGCGCAAGAACGCGGCGCCCAAAGAGAAGAAGCCGAGTAGCGGTATGTAAGGCAAGCTCGCGGGGCACAGCCATGAGCAGTCACCGAGCGCTCGCAACATCACGTATGCGCCTGACCCCCGAAGCGAGCCTCACTGGTGCGTCGAACAGGGCGGCGGGCAGTGCGAGGCGTGACGCGCTTTACCATTCAAAGATGAAAGGGTTCCTTTATGAATCGTACCTTCTTTCAATTTCTGATTCTGTTGGTTCTCTCAGCACTATTCTCAACTCCGGCCTTCGGCACACAGAACAAACTGCGGATCATCTGCTTCGGGGCGCACCCGGACGACGCCGAATTGAAGGCCGGCGGCGTGGCGGCGATGTGGGCGGCCAAAGGCCACGAGGTGAAGTTCGTCGCCGTCACGAACGGCGACATCGGGCACTGGAGGGATGCGGGTGGCCCGCTGGCGCGGCGGCGCAAAGCCGAGGTGGAGCGCGCGGCGAAGACCTTAGGCATCTCCGTCGAGGTGATGGAGAACCACGATGGCGAGTTGCTACCGACGCTGGAGAATCGCCGGACGGTCACGCGCTTGATCCGCGAGTGGCAAGCCGACATCGTGATGAGCCACAGGCCGAACGACTATCACCCGGATCACCGCTACACCGGAGTCTTGGTGCAAGACGCCGCGTACATGGTGGCGGTGCCGAACTTTCTTCCCGAAGTCCCGCCGCTCAAAGGGAACCCGGTGTTCCTCTTCTACTCCGACCGGTTCGCAAAGCCGAACCCGTTCGCGGCAGACATCGTGGTTTCAATTGATTCGGTGATGGACAAGAAACTCGACGCGCTGCTCGGCATGGAGTCGCAGTTCCACGAGGGAGGGGCGCTCGGCTCGGCGGAGCTATTCCCCGCCGACCCCGCCAAACAGGGGGCGCGGCGCGAGCGGGTTCGTTCTGACATGGTCGCCCGCGACCAAGGGAGCGCCGAACGATTCCGCTCGGCCTTAGAAGAATGGTACGGGAAAGAGAGGGCGGCAAAAGTCCGTCACGTCGAGGCGTTCGAGATTTGCGAGTACGGACGCCGCCCTGACAA
>JBPCPQ010000255.1:0-2129 GCA_050999015.1 Pyrinomonadaceae bacterium
AGAATAAGGAGCATCACGGAGGCGCGTCCGCTGCATGCCATGTTAAGCAGCTTTGTCTCCTGACTCGCGGCGAAAGCAAAACGGATCAGGTTAGGGAACGTCCTGCGTTGTCGCGCTCTACGAAAGCCACGAGCGTTCGGGCGTGATGAAATCAGACTTCAAAGAATGATTGGTAGGATTTGGAGAAGTAAGTTATGCCGAACACCGTTGAATTAAAATTAGATTTACCCCAAGAAAACCCAAATCAAGGGCAAGGGCTTAACCCACCTCTTTCAGCGCAGCTTCTCCCCGCGTCCACCGTTCAACGACCAGTGTGATACCCAACACGAAATAAAAGATCATCGAAACCTCGGAGTCGCCGAGGTTGGAGTGAACCATTCCGCTCGCCACGAAGCCGGCGAGGCCGCCGAGCGCGCCGAGCACGAGGCCGCGCTCGACCCAATCTTCGATGACTCCATCCCGCGCCAACCGCCACAACATTCGGGCGTAAATCACAATGAGCGCGAGCCACACGAACATTGCCGGCAGACCGCGCTCGACCGCCAGTTGGAGCGGCGTCGAGTGGAGATGCCCGATGGCCTGCCGCCCGTGATCGAATAAGTCGAACTCGCGGTAGTGCGTCTTGATCGAATCCATCCCGATGCCGACAATCATGTGGCGCGGCTCGCGGAACAACAGATCAACGCCTTCACGATAGACCATCAAACGCCACGCGGTTGAGCCGTCGCGCTTGTCGAGAAAGCCAACCTGCCTTTTCTGTTGCAGCACGAAGAGGCCGGCGACGACGAGCGGCACGGCGACGAGCGACATTGTGACGAGCGTGCGGCGGCTCGCGCCGATTAGCACGATGACGAACGCCGAAACCAAAAGGCCGAGCCACGAGGCGCGCGTCACCGTCAGCAGCAACGCCGCACAGAAACCAAACAACGCCACGACGAGCACAACACCCGGCCAACTCAACTTTCGCCGCCGCGCAATGAAGAGTCCGAGCGCGAGCGACGCGATCAATTGAAGGACCTCCGCGTAGGTGACGTAGTGACCGTAGAATCCGGCGGCACGCCAGTCGCGCCCGGCAGACCAACGCGCGAAGCCGAGTCGCGCCGCCCCGGTCGTGCCTTCAAGTAACCGCCCGCGCTCAACCGCAAATTCCGGGAATGCTTCGACACGGTACACGCGCACACGCGCCGAAGAACGTGCGTTAGTGCCTGACGACGTAGCGAGTTTATCAATCAACTCTCGATCATTACTCACCGTCGCGCCGTCAACTTCGAGAATCGTGTCGCCGTCGCGGACGCCCGCGATGGATAGAGGACTTTCCGCCCGCAACCCTTCAACCTTCACGCCACGCCCGACGGCATACTCCCCGAACGTGAAGACGACGTTGACGAGGCACGACGCGACGAGCGTCAGCACCAAGAGGCGCAGCACGCGCCGCAAAGCGACGTTCTCCGCGACGAGATAAACAATTGTGAAGAGACTCGCGCTACGGAGTTTGCCGATTGATTCTGCTTGATCGTAAGAAAAGAGCGCGGAGATGAAAGTCAGGATGAATAAACCGAGCAGGGCATAATCAATTGGCGTGCGGTACATCGCCGGACGCGGGCGCATGAAAAATCGCACGATCCATAAAAGCACGCCGACACCCCACGCAACTTGCGTCGCCGCAATCGAATGAGGTGCGGCAATAGCCAACAGGAACAAGCACCCGATGATGCCGCCATCAAGAAGGGATGAGGGCGGAGGGATGAGGGATGAGGTAAAACCAAAAGCGCTTTCAGATTCATCCCTCATCCCTCCGTCCTCATCCCTCTTAATATGCGTCGTCGCCGCGCAGCATCACCGGAAGCGTGCGCAGGATAATGCGAAGGTCGAGCCACAGCGACCAATCTTCGATGTAGAACAAATCGAGTCGCACCACCTCCTCGAACGGCAGGCGGTTGCGCCCCGACACCTGCCACAAGCCCGTCACGCCCGGCTTCATGTCGAGCCGCTTGCGGTGCCACAACTCGTAAGCCTCAACCTCGTAAGGAATCTGCGGGCGCGGGCCGACAACGCTTATGTCGCCGCGCAGCACGTGCAAAAGTTGCGGCAGTTCGTCGAGACTCAAGCGCCTCAGCACGCGCCCCGTT
>JBPCPQ010000082.1:0-6822 GCA_050999015.1 Pyrinomonadaceae bacterium
CCTTCAACCCACTCGGCACGCACGTCCTCATCCAGCCAGTCGAGAAACTCCATGTAGGTCATCTTCGGAATCGGCAGTGAAGTTCCGGCCGGTGCCGCTTGCGACTTGATTTCGATTTCCTGCGCCATAACATTAACTCCTGAAAGAATTTCGGTGCTGCTTATTTTACCTTCAAACTGTTTTCTCTGGTAACGCTTTGCTCTCGTCCGCGCGCCACAGTCTAAGAAAGCTAAGTCGCTCTTTGAAGCGTTGAGCTTACGGCTAGGCCGCGCGCCCGCGGCTGTTAAGCTCGACATCCGGCCCCGAAGAGTTATCGCGCGCCGTGCCAGAAACAACTACAGTTTCGTTCGAGGATTTCAATTGATACGTAATCCCGCGCCACGTGATGCGTCGGGAGAAGCCTGCGGCGACTGCGTTATAAAGATAAAGCACTGCCGTTAGCGGCCACAGGAACAGGTGCGGGAGAAGACTGCGATTCAGACTCGCGCGCGCCGACGCCAGCGGCAATGCAACCGCGCGCAGGCGAAGGTACGCCTTCCACATTCCCAGCGTGTAAATCCACAGGACGAGGGCGAGCAGCATTTCAACTGACAGGCCGAGCGTGGCGCGCGCCGCAACGAGCGCGAGTCCACCGAAGAAGACGAGCACGAACAGAAGATTTGAGACGAGCACGATCTTCCACAAATGCGGCGCGTAGACGCGCGTGATCTTCATCTGCCGCGTGGAAAATTCGACGAGTTGCGCGAACGTGCAGTCTTCGTACGTAGCGGTCAGACAATTCGGAACGAAGTAGATGGCAAGCTTGGCGCGTTGCAGCGTGCGAGTCAGCGTGAAGTCGTCGGAGACTGTGCCGCGCCACTGCCCCGCCACGTCGAGCCTCTCGAACGTCGCGCGCATAACGGCGGTCGAGCCGCCCCAGCAGAAATTGCTCGCGCCGTTTGCGCCGAGCGCGGATGCAATCGAAGCGTTCCACACTGAACGAAGGTGTGAAGCGAATCCGCCGGTGATGGAAATGAACCAGCGATAGCCGGTCGTCGCTCCGACGTTCTCATCGGCGAGTGGCGCGACCAGCGAACGCAGCCAGTCGGCACGCGGGCGCGCGTCCGTGTCAACGAAGACGAGCGCCTCGCTTGCCGGGTCAATCTCACGCACAGCGACGCGCAAATTATGAACCTTCTGCCCAGAGTCGTGAGCTTGCCCGGCGATTACCACGCGCACGCGCGGGATGCTCGCCTCGGCAAAGTCCCGCCGCACTGCTTCGACAATCGCGAGCGCCGGGTCATCGGCCCCGTCCGCGACGAAGATGAGTTCATACGCCGGATAGTGTTGCGCAAACAGCGCTTCGATGTTCACCCGCAACCCTTGATCGAGTCCGCGGCACGGCACGATCACCGACGCGAACGGCATAAAGAACGGCCTCTTCGCGTTCATCTCGCGCCGCACATAAGCGAGGTAGCGCACGCCGCCGCGCAGCGAAAGGCCGCTTTGCAACAGGACGAGCGCGGCGAGTAAATAGAAGATGAGCATTCGGAACACGACAGCGCCCGCGTAACAAAGGCGCACACCCGATGGTTGATCTAACCGCGTTCGACCATAACATTTTTCGGTTGACCGCCTCAATGTGGTCGGCGCTTAGGATTGAAGACAAAATACACTCACCGCTGAGGACGCCGAGGACGCCGAGCAGATACATTGCTATGCACCTGATTGATAACGCTGTGTTTCATTTCTCCGCGTCCTCGGCGGTGAAATGCTGGGAAATTATTTGATTCGTAAACCTTAGCGAAACGTCTTCGCGGATCGTTGAAAACAGAACGCATCAAAGCGCAAAGGACGCTGAAAAGAAGTGTTCCCTCCAAGCGTCCTTTGCATCTTCAACCTCGCGCGCTCTCTGGTTGAAACTTTGTCACTCCACGGATACGCCCTCACCGCAACGCGACCACGCCGCCGACGTTGAGCGTCGAGACCAGCATCTGCGCCATCTTGATGAATGGTTGCGGATAGACGCCGCTCGCGACGACGCCGATGACACAGACGATCAGCGCCGTCCTGAGCGCCGGTGAGAGCGACAGCGGGCGCGCGTCGCCAGCGCCTTCGCCGAGGTACATCGCGCGGATGAAGCGCGCGTAGTAATAAAACGAAACGACCGTGTTGATCGCCGCCCACGCCGCCAGCCAGTAGTACCACGCCTTCCCTTCCGCGTCGCCGCGCTGCACAAGTCCGCCGAACAGGAACCACTTGCCGATGAAGCCGCCGGTCAGTGGCAGTCCGCCCAGGCTGAGCATGAAGATTGCCATCATCAGCGCCATCCCCGGTGCCTTCTGCGCCAGCCCCAACATGTCCTCAACTTCGTCGCCAATAACCCCGCGCCGCCGCAAACTGATGATGACGCCGAACTCGCCGATGTTCATAAAGGTGTAGACGACGAGATAGAGGGCGAGTCCCGTGTAACCGTAGGCGTTGCCGGCGACGAGCGCGAGCAGTAAGTAACCGGCGTTCGAGATTGAGGAGTATGCAAGCAGACGCTTCGAGTTTACTTGCGTCACCGCCGCCCAGTTGCCGACGAGGATCGTGAGCGCCGCGATTAAACCCAGGAGCGGCGTCCAATCGGCGCTCATCGCTCCGAGCGCCTCCATAAAGATGCGCGCAAGGAGGGCGAAGCTCGCGGCCTTTGAGCCGGTCGAAAGAAAGGCCGTGACCGAAGTCGGCGCACCTTGATAAGCGTCCGGCGCCCACATGTGAAACGGCACGGCGGAGATTTTGAAGAGCAGTCCGGCGGCGAGCGCGATCATGCCGAGCAACAGCAGCGGACGTATATCAACCGCCCACGCCACGCCTCCCGCCATCCCACCATAAGCCTCGGCGACGCTACGCCCGATGTCGCCGAGGTTGGTCGATCCGGCCACCCCAAACAATAGCGACATACCGTACAGCAACACCCCCGACGAGAATGCGCCGAGCAGAAAGTATTTCATCCCCGCCTCGTTCGACCGCCGCTCGCGTTTGGTGAAAGAGACAAGCACGTAAAACGTCAGCGCCATCAATTCAAGGCTGATGTACAGCACGATCAAATCGTACCCGGAAGCTAAGAACATCATCCCCGTGGTCGCGAACAACACCAGCGCGTAATACTCGCCGCGTTGCTCGCCTTCGATGTCGAGGTAGCGCAGTGAAATCGCCACCGTCAGTGCCGCCGCGACCAGGAAGATCAACTTAAAGACGACAGCGAATCCGTCAACCCGGATCGTGTCGTAGAAGCCGCTCAAGACGAACGCGCTGCCCTCCTCCGAACCTTGTAGCACCGGCCAACCGAGCACCAGCAGCGAGGCAGCGGCGAGCGCGATTCCGCCGAGCGCAAAGTAGCCGACCACGCGACTCTTGCGGTACGGCAGCACGACCTCCATCACCAGCGCGACGCACGCGCAAACGGTCAGGATTAACTCCGGCGCGATCAGTTGCAAATCGCGCACATTGAATAGTTCAGTCGTGTTGGCTTGAAATAGCATGTGATTTAAGGCTTCAACCTTCGCTGGACACTTGGGTCTTCGCGACCTTCATCAGCAGCCGCAACGCTTCTTCACTACCTGACCATTAGGAAAGGCTGCTGCAACATCCGGGTCGAGCAACACAAGGTTAGTGCCCGCTCGGTAACGCTCAACGTATTTGCCGCGTACTCTGCCCTTCAACTCGGAGAGATCATACTCAGTACGCATTTCGTCTTCTTGTTCTACATCAACTCTCTTCATAAGACTTTCTTTCTCCGCGCATAGGTTCGCGGGCGCTGATGATGTGAACGACTTCTCCATCATCCATGTGCGAAACGATCAACATTCGACGTTGCTGGGACGTGCCGATGATCAGAAAGCGATGCTCTTCTACAGAATGATCTGGGTCATCGAACGTATCAGAAAGCGGATCACCAAACAGGGTTGCTGCTTCTTGGAACGAGACACCGTGTTTGGCAAGATTGCGAGCAGCTTTCTAATCATCCCATTCAAACCTCATGGCTAGAATCTTACTCTTTAGCAATTTCAACTGTTTGTTCGTTGTTCATACTCATTCAAGGTACAAGCCGCCCAACGGCAGTATTCAGGGGGGCCGGCCTGAGACAATGATAGTAATCGAAGCATTCGTTGGCCGGCCTCCGCTGCAATTGGCGTTAGGTGCGGATTAGGTTCTTGATCTACGAAATACCTTTAGTTTCGACCATATGTATTCTGACAATGTCAAGAAATCTGTCAATTTCCTCGATGGTGTTATAGAAATTTGGATCTATACGGATACCGTCTAGAAAACTTCCACAGTAGATGCGGGCAGCTTTTAGTTTAGCGTGAAGTTCTTGATGATGCGGAGCCCGGAAAAAAACAAGGCCGGCCCTTTCGATGTATTCACGAGGTGTCCATAGGTCAACGCCAATTCTTTCCAACGCTTCGATTGCATAACTCGTCAGATGGCGCACCCGACTCTCAATGAAATCACGCCCAATCTCTTCCAGCAGAGTGATTCCCGCCAGTGCCCCAATAACACCAATCAAATTGGGCATGCCGCCCTGAAAACGTTTTGCGTCTTCGTACAACTGACAATGACGTAAATCCCAATCATTGCGGTTGGCGGCTGCCAGCCAGCCAACTGTAGGAGGAGGGCTTTTCAGGTAGTGTTCACCAATGTAAAGAAAGCCGACACCAGTTGGACCCATCAGCCACTTGCTTGCAGTACAAGCCAAGAAATCAATTTCCGGGTTATTCACATTAACATCAATAACCCCTAGCGCCTGTGCCGCATCTACTATCAAAGGCACCTTTTTATCTTTGGCGAAGTTTCCTAGTTCCAGCAGATTCATACGAAATCCGCTCCCTACAGCAACGGCGGAGACGCTGATTGCTGCTGTTTGCGCATCCGTCAGAGCAACTATGTCCTTCAGTGAAACTCTTCCATTCTGACTCGTAGCAAAGCGAACCTCCGCCGGATGGCAGACTATCCAAGGGTACGTGTCGCTCATGAATTCAAGATCAGTTACTATTACATTTTGAGCTTTGCTTGGTCGGATTATCTGCGCGATCAGATTGATGCCGGCTGTAGTTGATTCGGTGATTACAATATTTCTGGCTTGCGTATGAATTAGCCTTGCAAATTTCTCTTTGAGCTTTTCAAAAGCTTCATATGCGAGAGGCCAAACATCCCTACCGCCCTTTTCCCAATTACCCAAAAAATCGCGCATCGCATCACCCACTGGGCGTGGGCAGGGATGTATGCCCCCATTGTATAAATAAGCCCAATGCTCGGTAACAGGGAAAAGCTGACGCAATTCCTCTAAATAGGTTTTGTCGTTCATGTGTTATACCTATCGAAATCACCTAACACATATTAGGCCGCCGGTAAGTCTTCATTCTGACTTCTGTGTTCTGTGTTCTGTGTTCTGTTTGTTCCCCGCCGTCTCAACCCTGCGCGGCGACTGTCCCGGCATCGGGTAATCGGGGCGCACCTGCCGCACAACCGCATCGACCGGCTGTTGAATGTATCTAATGAATGGCGACGGGTAGACGCCGATCCATAACGCGAGGATGACGAGTGGCAGCATGTACGCCCATTCGCGCCCGGTCATGTCGGTCAGGCATTCGTTTTTCGGGTTGTCGATGTTGCCGAAGAACATGCGCTGATACAGCCACAGCATGTAACCGGCGTTGAGGATGATGCCGAGCGCCGCCCATGCCGCCCAGATTGGCTTCGCCTCGAACGCGCCGCGCATCGCTAAAAATTCCGAGATGAAGACACACAGCAACGGTAGTCCGATGGCCGTCATCACCATCGCCAGGAAGACGGTCGCGTAACCGGGCATGACGTGCGAGAGTCCGCCGAACTCCGCGACGCTGCGCGTGTGACGCCGCTCGTAGATGATGCCGACCAGCAGGAACAGCGCCGCCGAGTAGATGCCGTGGTTAATCATGTGCAGCACCGCGCCGTTTAAGCCGTTCGGGTTCAGCGCAAAAAGTCCGAGCATTACGATGCCCATCGAAGAGACTGACGAATACGCGACCAGTTTCTTCACGTCGCCGTCGCGCTTCACGACGAAGTACATCGCGGCGAGCGCGCCGTAGATGATGCCGATAATCGCCAGCACGACCATCACGTTGCGGACGCCGAACGTGCCGAAGAAGCTTTGATCCGCCGCCGCCTTCGGGAACATCGGCAGATTGAAGCGGAAAAATCCGTAGGTGCCGAGCTTCAGCAGGATGCCGGCGAGGATAACGGAACCGGCGGTCGGCGCTTCGACGTGCGCATCGGGCAGCCATGTGTGGAACGGGAACATCGGGACTTTGATCGCAAAGCCGAGCGCAAACGCGAAGAACAGTAAGACCTGCATCGTGCCCATCGGCAGCACCGAG
The DNA here is from genome assembly GCA_050999015.1 of Pyrinomonadaceae bacterium. Taxonomy (GTDB): domain Bacteria; phylum Acidobacteriota; class Blastocatellia; order Pyrinomonadales; family Pyrinomonadaceae; genus JBPCPQ01. Next base: position 6,384 of record JBPCPQ010000082.1, read on the forward strand.
CCGAGCGCTTGCAGGTACATGATATTGAATGTGCCCGCACCCCCACGTGCCGCCGCGAGCGCGTTGTCGAGTAGCGCGCGTGCTTCCGGATTGACTGTCACCGCGCCGCCAATCGCGTCGAGCGTCGCCGGCATAATCTGTGCGGCGAGCGTCGCGTCCTGCGTCAGAAAGTACATCTTCAAAACGCCGAGCAGCATTACGACCGAGCCGACCAGCGTGTACAGGAAAAACTTAATCGCCGCGTACAGACGCTGCTCGCCGCCCCAGATGCCGATCAGGAAGTACATCGGGACGAGCGACACTTCAAAGAACAGATAGAACAGAAACATGTCCGCCGCCGCGAAGACGCCGACCACCGCCGCCTGCAACAGCAGCAGCAAAACGTAATACTCCTTTTCGCGCTTCCCGATGTAATCCCACGACGAGAGCGACGCGATCA
>JBPCPQ010000347.1:0-3577 GCA_050999015.1 Pyrinomonadaceae bacterium
ACTTTAGCCGTGCGTTTCAACGCACGGTACGAGGACGAGAGGGAGACTGCGTCGCGTTAGCGACGAGTGAGACATCGCCGCCGATCAATCGTCGCTAGCGCGACGCGGCCTATGGCCGGGTTGCCATACCCGGCGTTGAAACGCCGGGCTAAATTCACAGCGTCGCTCCGCGACGGATTTATGCACACGCTTCGTTCAACTAACCACGATTTACTATCTACGATTCACGCTTTTCGATTGACGAGTCATGAACGTCCTTGTCCTTAACTGCGGCAGTTCGTCGGTCAAGTTTCAATTGATCGCCACCGACCTTGATCGGATCGCGCAAAACGATGACCGGCGGCTCGCGCGCGGCGTGGTGGAGCGCGTCGGTGGCGAGGCCATCATCACATTGCAGGCCGAGGGCAATGAGCCGCAGCGTTCGACCGCGCCGCTCAGAGATACGCGCGCGGCAGTTGACCTCGTCATCCGCTGGGTGTGTTCGGAAACCTCCGGCGTCAGTGAAGTGCGGAGCGTCGGGGATGTGCATGCCGTCGGCCACCGCGTCGTGCATGGCGGCGAGCGGTTCACGCATTCGGTGTTAATTACGGACGACGTGGTGCGCGGCATCGAGGATTGCATTGACCTTGCGCCCTTACACAACCCGGCGAACATTAAAGGCATCGTCGCGGCGCGCGAGGTGTTCGGCGTGGGGCTGCCGCAGGCCGCCGTCTTCGACACCGCGTTTCACCAGACGCTCCCCGAACATGCTTACCTCTATGCGCTGCCGTACCAGTTTTACCGCCGCCACCGCGTCCGGCGCTACGGTTTTCACGGCACGTCGCACCGCTACGTCGCCTACCGCTACCGGCAACTGCGCGGCATTGCGCGCGAAGAGACGAACGTCATCACGCTGCACCTCGGCAACGGCTGTTCGGTGGCGCTGATCCGTGGCGGAAACTCCGTTGATACCTCGATGGGACTGACGCCGCTTGAAGGCCTTGTGATGGGCACGCGCTCCGGCGACATTGACCCGGCGATTGTTGATTTCATCGCCGCGAAAGAAGGATTGACGGCGCGGGAGATTGAGAGTCTGCTGAACAAACAGTCGGGGCTGCTCGGCATCTCAGGTCTGACGAACGACATGCGCGAGTTGCTCGACGAGACGCGCGAATCAGGTGACCGCCGCGCCCGGCTTGCGATTGACATCTTCTGCTATCGCGCGCGCAAATACATCGGCTCCTACCTCGCGGCGGCGGGCGGCACGGATGCTGTCATATTCACCGGCGGCATCGGCGAAAACTCTCCCGAAATCCGCGCGCGCATTTGCGATGGCCTTCAGTGGATGGGACTCGAACTCGACGACGCGCGAAACGCCGAGCACGCCGGCGGGCGCGAAGGCCTCATCAGCCGCGACGGCGCGCGCCTCGCCGCCTACGTCATCCCGACCGACGAAGAACTCCTCATCGCGCGCGATACAGTGCGCTGCGTGAGCGGAGTCGCACAGAGGTATTAGAAGCTGTTTGAAAGATTTGTATTAAGAACCAAAGGTGCGTGATTCAATAGCCCGGCGCACCGCGCCGGGTAGCGGTCAACCACAGTGAATTAGCCCTAAAAGGGCGACATCCGCCGCGTGCCGCGAAAGAATCTATGCCGCCCTTGCAGGGCTTCGATCTTCGGGGCGGTTGTTTCGTGGGGCGGTGCCCCACGCTATTGAATCTCGCCCCGGCGGGGCTTTGAACATATCTTCTTAGAAAGGGGAATGAATAATGCTCGGAATAAAAACGGCTTTGTCAGCATGTTGCATAGTGGCAGTTTTAAGCAACGGCGGCAGCGCGTCGGGCTGCAACGCGAAGCGCGGCTCTGTCGTGAATCAAAACGTGGCGGCGGGAAAGAGTAGCGCGCCATCGCCCGTGACATCGCCGGTTGCACAAGAAGACAAAAACCAAGTTGCGGGCGTGAACATGAAAACATTGGTCGTAGGCGCATACGGCGAGATTGAACAGCCGTTCGTCGCTGTGGTGCGTGATGCGGAAACTTATGCCGCGCTGCGAGAGTTGGTAAAAGAGTTACCCGCGATGGACGCGAGCCTCTTCGCGGAGAACGTCGTCGTCGCGGCTTTTCTCGGAACGCGCTCGACGGGCGGTTACGGCGTCAACATCACGCGCGAAGGGGGTAGCGCACTGAGCGTCTCGGAGACCACGCCGCCGAAAGGTGCCATGACATCACAAGCACTGACCGCGCCTTTCAAGGTCGTTTCCATTCCGGTCAACGATGAAGAATCGCCCGCGCTCCAACTCGGTGAAGCGTGGCGCAACGCATCGCGTCTTTACCGCGTCAAGGAAGGCGCTTTCACTTCATCCGGCGGCATCACCGGGCGCGGCGAACAATTCAAGCTCGAAGGTGATTTACGCATCGCCCGACTCGGCAAACTCATGACCATCGCTTTCGAGTTAAAAGGCACGGGCGGAAACAGGCCGCGTGATTTATCCGTGACGGCGACCGGACTGGCGAAAGACGACGGAAGCTTTTCTATCGTGCGCCTTAACGCGGGCACGCTCGTCTCCCCGCCGAACGGCGGCCTCCGCGCGACGGGCCAATTCGACGGCGACAGCAACCATCTGACGCTCACTTTCGGGCCGCTCCCTTCCAACATCGCCGACGGCTTCAGCGGCGCGGGCAAACTCGAAGCTTTCGCCGCTGGTACGGGGCGGGGTGTAAAAAAGAAGTAAGCTGATGGCTCGTAAGAAATAGAAGTTCGGTTGTCTTGAGCCGCCGCGGTGAGCGGCCGCCGATATAGGCCGGGCCCCATGCACTTATTTGGAGGACACGTTCAGAATCGTATCTCGGTGAAGCACCTTAAAGAACTCGTCGGCTAGTTTCTGGTCGAGGGTCTTGAGCATCTACGCTCTGCTATGCGGCGTAAATGGATAAAGTCGAGCTAAGGTATTGGTTATCACTTGTCTGATTCCATTTAATCAGTAGGTCGGCGGCTTATGCAGATGTGGATAACCGTCGGCTTCGCTAGAAGCGTGAGTTAGACGTAGCAAAGTTGCCCAAACTTAAAACATCTAACTCATGCTTGCCTTGCCTAGAATGTCCCAACTTTCGCCCGAATTAAGAATCACGAAAGTTTCACACCACTGCTCGCTGATCGCATTGCTCTACTGCGATAACATCTCCACCTACTTACTTTGTCACAAGATTTTTAGTCAGGGTCAGACGTTGCGGGATTGTCAAACCACAAGCAAGTTGAAAAGCGTACACGGCCCCAACAGCTTGGGGCCATGTTGCCCCTGGTCGGGCACGCCACACGCGCAGGCTGCACGCCGATGCCGGACCACTGGATAGTTATGATCTGCGCCTCCGGCGCACCGCCGCCCCGACTCCCGCCAGACCGGTGCCGAGCAGCAGCATCGTGGCTGGCTCAGGTACGGTGGTTATCGTCCCACTCAATGTGTTCGTAAGATTAAAGCCGCCCGGTATAAACGTTAGCGTCCCGGGGCCCGACAGCGTGCCCGTCGCGCCGTTGAATAAACCGGTGCCGCCCGTGATGCTAAATATAAAAAAGTTAGTTGCGACGCCGCCCACTGGTGGC
>JBPCPQ010000336.1:0-5899 GCA_050999015.1 Pyrinomonadaceae bacterium
TTCTTCAGCCCCCCCGACGGCGTGCAGCGCGAAAGAAATCAGAAAGAGCAGCAGGAAGGCGAGTGCCAGAGAGTTTTCGTAAAGCTTGAGAACCCACCCGCCGCGTCGCACCGGCCACGGCGCGTCGGCGCGCTTCTCAGACGCCCCCGGAACAACGTCAACATGCTCCAACTTCCCCGGCTCTTTCGACTCCGACGAGCCTTTCTGAAAAAGGAAGACGGTGAGGAAGACGTAAGCACCCATCTGCAGAAACTCGCTCTCCCAATTCTCGAACGTCGCCTCAATGAAGTGACCCGACTTCAGGTACTCGGCAAAGCCGACGGCGGATTGTCCGTGCTCCAGTTGTTCCTGATTGTATTGGTGATGGCCAGTGAGAATCTGGCCGGCGAAAGAAAAGAGGAACAGAGCGAACAGAGTGATCGAAAGACCGTTGTTACGAAGAATTTCTTTCACCGGAATTCACCTCCGAAATTTTTACGCTTTCAAGAGCGCTCGTTAAAATCCTGACGACCTGTCGCGGCAAAGCCATAAGCCCCCGGTAGTCCCAGACTGGGCACAGGCCACTTTCGCGCTTAGCGGTACATCTTAAATAGCACGAAAGCGACCGTTAGAGAACGGTCACGATAAGGGGCGCACAGCAGACGAAGAACTCCTTAGTCTCGTGCGCTTTTGCGTCTGTTAAAGAGGACTGTGATACAGATTCGTTCCTCGCAATTTAGGGGAGAGGAAAACAATACGATGAGAACTCATAAACTTTTGGCATCATTAGCGGCGTTCGTGCTGATGGCCGCCGCTACACTTGTTACGCTTCAGGCGAAAACATCAACCATCACCGGCGGGAGAGGAGCGGAGAAAAGCTCGCTCGCTCCGTCTTCTCGCATCCGCGAACCGCTGAACCTTGCGATTCTGATACAAGACGACCTCGTGTCGCGCGTCGGCAACGAACTCAACGTGACACGCGAATTTATCCGCGCGCTTCCCGGCGGCTCACGCGTGATGGTCGGGTACATCACGAGCGGAACGCTTCAGGTGCGTCAGCAGTTCACGACCGATCTCGAACGCGCCGCCAAGTCGCTGCGCATCCCGACCGGCAGCACCGCTGCGTCTCCGTACAATCCTTACGTCGAAGTGAGGGAAGCCTTGCTCCGCTTCGACACCGAGGGCACGAACCGCAACGCGCTGCTGCTCATCTCCGACGGCCTTGACGTTTCGCGCGGCTTCGATTTCTCGTCAAGTGTCAACTCGATTGACCTTGAGCGGGCGATTCGTGAAGCGAAGTCGCGTGAGGTTGCCATCTACAGCTTTTATGCTCCGTCGGTCGGGCTGACGAGTTGGAACCGGCGGGCGGTGAGCTTCGGGCAGAGCGCGCTTAACCGTCTCGCGGATGAAACCGGCGGTGAAGCGTTTTTTCAGGGAACGAGCTTCGTTACTTTTAACTCCTACTTCAACAAGTTAGGACAGACGATCAACAAGCAGCACGCAACTGAGTAACACCGCTATCGCTTTAGGCTACAATGCGGAGAGTTGGTCAGCCGGTTTACAATGCACGCCGTCGAAGAACACAGATTCTTCGACGGCGTTCTGCTTTCTCAAAAGGGTGTATGGGCATAAGTTCGACCGTGAGGGAGGGCGTAAATGCGCGCGGTTGTACGCCCTTCCTCACGGTCGAACTTATGCCGCTCCGCCTTCCGAAAAAAACTTTTGGCGCTCGTTGCCCGGCGGTGGTAAAGTACGAATCGGGTAGTTCGCCAGTTAATCCCACGAAAAGACCGAACAAACATTCAACAAATGTCATGAAAGGAAACAGTGCAAGCGAGTACTGCTTGATCGTTGAAGGTTCTTACCTGTCGGAGTCCGAAGCCGAACACGCCCTGCGCGATCCGTTCATCGAGGACTGGGTCGAACAGACCGGCCGTTTCCGCATCCACAATCTTGGCGAGGTAGAATTAACGCCGGGCGTCGCGCTCGGGCTGTTGGGCGTCGTGATGCTCGACGACGGCGTGTTTGAAATCGCCAGCGTTGACCCCGAACACCCACTCACCGAGCACAAGGCGCGCGAGGTCGCCGACGCCCTCCGGCGACAAGGTATGTTCGAGGAGATCAACGTCGAGCCGCGCGACGAATACGACGCTGACGATGAAGACGCTGGTGAGGACGGCGAAGCGTGAGTCTTGTCGCCCGTTGAGTCGGCGTTCGATCAAGTAAGCATGGAAACTTTTATGCAGTTAGTGTCGCTCGTCGGGGCGGTCATCATTCTTGTAACTTACGCGGCGCGGGCGTTCAAATATATTCCCTCCAACGGCACACTCGACTTGGTGTTCAATTTCATCGGGGGCGCGATGCTCTGCTGGGTCGCGGTCACAACAGGACAACTCGGCTTCATCCTGCTCGAAGGCGCGTGGGCGCTCATCAGTCTGATCGGCTTGCTCCGCTCATCCCGCTCCGCTTAGAATCTCCGCGAACATAAATACTTTTCAAATGTCAGAAGATACTTTGCCGAGCTTTCTCCGCGACCGTGTGCGTGTGGTTGTGGACGACATTACGCGCCAGCGGGTGGACGCGGTGGTGAATGCCGCCAACTCGACTCTGCTTGGCGGCGGCGGAGTTGACGGCGCGATTCACCGCGCGGGCGGCGCGGCGATTTTGGAGGAGTGTCAGCAACTCCGGCTCATACGCTACCCGAAAGGATTGCCGACGGGCGAAGTCGCGTTGACGACGGGCGGGCATCTCGCGGCGAGTTGCGTGATTCACACCGTCGGCCCGGTCTGGGGAAGGCACGAGGGAAAAGAAGCCGGGCTTCTGGCCGCTTGCTACAAAAACTCTCTGGCACTCGCCGTCGAACAGGGTCTCGCTTCAATCGCTTTCCCTTCGATCTCGACCGGCGCGTACAGTTACCCGCGCGCGGAAGCAGCCGCCGTTTCGTCACAAGCGATCAAAGACTTTCTCGACGGCGACGTGTCTCTGCGTGAAGTGCGGCTCGTCTTTTTTTCGACCGGAGATGCGAAAGCATTTTTGAAACATCACAAATTCAATTCGGGGGCCAACGATGAACGTGAAGTGTGACGACGCGGCGAGTTGCTTTGACGCATCACTCATCACCCATTACTCGTTACTGTCTTTCACATGATTGAAACAATTGACGAAGTAGAACGAACCGAGATGCAAAACATGCGAGAGTTGCCGGAAACGATCAACGCCCTCGAACATTTGTCGTGGAATTACTGGTGGAGTTGGGCGGCGGACGGCGCGGCGGTGTTTCGCGACCTTGATCCGGGATTGTGGGAGACATGCGAGCACAACCCGCGACGGCTGCTGCTCGAAGTCGAAGACTTTCGCTTAATAAGGATGGCGACCGATCCTGTTTACATCGAGCGCGTCGAGCGGCTGGCGAAAAGCTTCGACGATTATATGAATCCGGCGTCGCGCACGTGGGCGGCGGAAAGTGCGAAAGAAATCACCACGGCTAACCCAGTCGCTTACTTCTGCGCCGAGTTCGGTATTCATCAATCGCTGCCGCTTTACTCAGGCGGACTCGGAATGCTCGCGGGCGACCACTTGAAGTCAGCGAGCGACCTCGGTTTGCCTCTCGTCGGCGTCGGGCTGATTTACAACCACGGCTACTTCCGCCAACGCCTGCGCCGCGACGGGTGGCAGGAGGAATCGTATCAGCAAATCAATCCGCGCGAATTGCCGATTCGTCCCGTGCCGATTCGTTCCGTGCATCAGCCGGGCGAGGACGGTCATCAACAGACTGCGCAGTTGCGCGTCGAGTTGACGGTGCGCGGTCGCCGGGTCTCGGCGCAGGTGTGGCGCGTCGAGGTCGGGCGCGTTCCGCTCTACCTGCTTGACACTAACGTCCCCGAAAACCATCCGGTTGATCGGATGATCACCGGCCATCTTTACGGCGGCGACCGCGAGACGCGCTGCGTGCAGGAGATGGTGCTCGGTATTGGCGGCGTCCGCCTTCTGCATCAACTCGGCATCGAGCCGCACGTCTTTCACCTCAACGAGGGGCACTCCGCTTTTCTCACTCTCGAACTGGCGCGCACACAGACCGTCGCGGGCGTTCCTTTCAGCGCCGCCGCCGAAGCGTTGCGCGAGCGTTGCGTCTTCACCACTCACACTCCCGTCTCGGCGGGGCACGATGAGTTTGAGACGCCGCTCGTCGAAATGTGTTTCGGCGAAGATTACTGGCAGCAGCTCGGACTCGAGCGCGACGAATTTTTAGACCTCGGTCGCGTCGTCGCCGGAAACAATGAAGAACTATTCGGCCTCACACCGCTCGCGCTCAAGATGTGTCGCTCGACGAATGGCGTCAGCCGCATTCACGGCGAAGTGTCGCGCGTGCTGTGGACGAAGATGTATCCCGGCAAGACGGTGAAGGAAGTTCCGATTACGCACGTCACCAATGGAGTCCACGCGCCGACGTGGGTCGCGCCGTTGCTGCGCGCGATTTATGAGAAGTACGTCGGCGAAGACTGGACTGAGGTGTTGCACCAGCCTAAGAAGTGGGCGGAAGGAATCAACGCGATTCCCGACGCCGAGTTGTGGCGGGCGCGACGCTTGCTCAAAGCGCGTCTGATCGCGTTCCTTCGTCACCGCCTCTACCACACGCGCTTGCAGCACGGAGAGAGTGTCGAGTATGCGGTCGCTGCTCGCTCGATGTTCGACCCCGAAGCGTTGACAATCGGCTTTGCGCGTCGTGTCGCGGCGTACAAGCGCTGGAGCTTGATTCTCACCGACCCGACGCGGTTGCTGCGTCTCATCGAAAACGACGCGCGCCCGGTGCAGTTCGTCTTCGCAGGCAAGGCGCATCCACACGATCAGGGCGCGAAGTTGATTCTTCAGCATCTCGCCCAGTGGAAACTCGATCCGCAGGTGATGAAGCGCGCCGTCTTTTTGCAGGACTACGATCAGGAAATCGCGCGCCAACTCGTGCAGTCGGTGGACGTGTGGCTCAACATGCCGCGCCGCCCGCTCGAAGCGTCGGGGACGAGCGGCGAGAAGGTGGCGATGAACGCGGGACTAAACCTCTCGGTGCTCGACGGCTGGTGGCCCGAAGGCTACGACGGCACGAACGGCTGGGCCATCGGGCCGGAGCGACACGAAGGCGAAACGCACGAGGAAGACGCACTCGACGCCGAGTCGTTCTACCGCGTCCTCGAAACCGAAGTCGTGCCGACCTATTACGACCACGACGAAGGCGACGCCGTGCCGCACCGCTGGGTCGCCATGATGAAGCGCGCCATCATCACGCTCGCGCCCGCCTTCAACAGCGACCGGATGGTGCAGGAGTACGCGAAGAAGATTTACCTCGGCGAGTAAATCGAAAGCTCACAGCAGCGTAAGCCAAACAGGCCGCGAGGAGTCGGGCGTTTTTCTGACTCTTCGCGGCCTTTTCGTTTGCCGCAACGAAGTACGATGACGCGACCAGCCCGCTCGCACAGGCTGGTTGAGGTTGATGGCTCATGTTGAGATTTGCGCGACACGAGTTGGTACTACTCACACCTGTCTGCGGCGTGATAGACTCAGAGCCTCTCAAATGGTCAGTGACAATTAAGCGCCGCTCACGTTTCCCGTGCCCCGCAGCGAGTGATGTCTGAGCAGACTGAAAAATGAACTGGCCGAAACCATAGCTAACAAATTCAAGCTTCCTGATGAAATCCTGTCCCAAATGCAAGAACACTTTCGAGAACACAGTCGGCTTCTGCCCGCGTGACGGCGAGGTGTTGCAGGAAGACCTGCACGCCGAGATGGTCGGGCAGGTGCTCGACGGGCAGTATGAGATTGAGGAGTTTATCGCGCAGGGCGGAATGGGGGCGGTCTATCGCGCCCGCCACATCCTGCTCGGCGACCGCGTCGTGGTGAAGACGCTGCGCTCCGAGATGCGCCACAACTC
>JBPCPQ010000142.1:0-2901 GCA_050999015.1 Pyrinomonadaceae bacterium
CAATATCACGACAAGAATACAGACCTCTCAATGCGACTTCGACACCGACCCGCTAACTTTGGTCTCCCTCAAGCAAAAGGGCGTCTCCAACGACGTGCTGTTAGCGATGGTGAATGCTCCGCCCGGAGCGAGCCGGCAAATGTCTGAAGAATCGGAGGGACGATTTGATGTCAGTGTTAGCGTCGCGGCATTGACGCCCGCTTCCCCTGCGCGTGCTTCTTCAATTACTCGACGGGCGGCGAAGTCTGAGTCTTTCCGGGAGCTAGCTCTGCTACGCCGGGTGTACGTCACGTCCTCCGAACTTTCCGCCGGGCGGGCGATTGCCGAAACACTCGGCGACTACTCCGGTTTGGAAATCGTCAAGTCAGCGAAGGAAGCAGATTTCGTGCTCGCGTATTCGATTGTCGCAAACAAATCGCGCGGCATTCAGGGGTCGCGCCGGACGCGGGCGCAGATGATCGCTTACACTCTTTCTCCAAAAGGGCAGCGTCGCCGTCTGTGGTATGAGAACGTGCCTTACAAAACGGGTAACGCGGCTCTTTCCGATCAACCGCCCGCCGCACTCGCTTTGAACTTCGTCAACGCTTTGAAGAAGGCGCGCGGAGAAATGGAATAGTCTCGTCGGATAGTTTTCTTAAACTCTTAATTTTTCTCAGGCCATCTTGTGAAAGGAGCCTTACAGTGAAACGTGCCGTAATGCATTCTGCATTTCTTCTTTTCATGCTTTTCATTCTATCTCCGACGGCGCAGGTCAGGGCGCAACGCCCGACCCACGAAAGGATACTCCGCAACAACGACATCCTGCTGATGACCGGCGCGAAAATCGCGCCCGAAGTGATCATTGCGAAGATCAAGATTTCTCCGTGCGTGTTCGATACGTTTCCGCCTGTGGTAAAGAGTTTGAAATCGCGCGGCGTGCCTAATTCTGTTCTTCAAGCGATGATCGAAGCTCCGAGCGGACCGTCAACGAGCAGCCGCCCGGTGCGAGTATCGAAGCCGCCGAACTTCGTCGAGGTGCGCGTCCCCGCGGGCACGCCCGTCGAGGTCGAGACCATCCGGGCCATTAGCTCCTCTGACTTTAAGGAGGTCGGGGACATCAGATTTCGCGTCACTCGCTCGGTGAGCGTCAATGGCATGATCGTCATTCCTTCGGGCGCACTGGCGACGGCCCGCGTGACAGACATTAAAGAACGCGGACGGTGGGGACGCGCCGGGGAGATTGCGTGGAACATGCAGGCCGTCGTTGCCGTTGACGGCAAGCGGATACCTCTGAAGTTCGAGCAACTGACGAAGGGCGAGGACAAGGAAAAAACGGTGGCGACGGGCGCGGCCATCACGGCGGCAGTGACGGGCGTGTCACTGATTCCGGCGACCCCCATCGCGCTGTTGTGGGGACTGGTGAAAGGCGGGCACGCGAGCATCGCCGCCGGCCAAACTTTCAAAGCGATTGTGCATGAGGACATATCAGTGCGAGCCGTCGAGCCACAGGAAAAGCCGACCGTGTATCACAGCGCGAACACGCACAAACAGGTGAACGAGCCGAACACAGAACCCCTACGTCGTCTGGAGCGCGAAAGCATCCTTCGCCCCGACTGAGTTCAACATAACACTCAAGCGAACAACTGAAGGGCACCGGGCGAGCAGGCAAGCTTCACAATCAGAGCATGCTCGCTCGGTGCCCTTTCGATTCTCTCCCCCTCCGCCTCTACCTTACGAATTGTCAACTCGGAAGCGCGCACAATCGTTCTGCCAACGAGGTTCGTGGTACGATGAAACAGAAGCCAGTAAGTCAGGAGTCAGAATCCAGAATGAAGGCATCCGTCTTTCTTCTGACTCCTGACATCTGACTCCTGACTTCTTTTTTTCGAGGTGAACCATGCGTCTGACTGAGATGGTTTCGTGCGCGGGTTGAGCGGCTAAACTCGCGCCGAGCGAACTCGCCCAGGTTCTGGGCGGATTAAACATTCCCTATCATCCGAATGTGATTGTCGGCATTGAAACCGCCGACGACGCGGGAGTGTATCGTCTCAGCGACGATCTAGCGCTCGTGCAAACCGTTGATTTTTTTACGCCCATCGTTGACGACCCATTCGATTACGGGCGCATCGCGGCGCTCAACTCGATCAACGATGTGTGGGCGATGGGCGGGACGCCGATCACCGCGCTCGCAGTTACCTGCTTTCCAAAACGTGGGGTTGATTTTTCGATTCTCGCCGAGATCATGCGCGGCGGATTGTCCGTTCTGACCGAGCACGGCGTCGCGCTCCTCGGCGGGCATAGCGTTGATGATCCACAGATCATGTTCGGCTACGCCGTTACCGGCACGATTGATCCGCGCCGGGTCATTACTAATCGGGGCGCGCGTCCGGGCGACACGCTGATTCTGACAAAGCCCGTCGGCACCGGCGTTATCTCGACCGGCATTAAGTTTAACAAGGCGCAGCCTGAGACGGTGGAAGCATCGCTTCAAACAATGCTTCTCGCCGGGCGCGACGCGGCGGCGGCGATGAGCGAAGCGGGCGCGAGCGCGGCGACCGACGTGACCGGCTTCGCGCTGCTCGGCCACGCATGGGAGATGGCGCGAGCGAGTGATGTCACGCTTGAGATTGAGTCGGCGCGTGTGCCGCTGATTCCCGGCGCGCTGGAGTTGGCGGAGGCGGGGATGCTGACAAGCGGCGATAAAACGAACCGCCGTTACGTCGGCGAAGACATCACGATGGGCGACGAGGTTAGCCGCGAACTGGTCAGTCTGCTTTTCGACCCGCAGACGGCGGGCGGGCTACTCATCTCAATTGATTCGCGCCGCGCCGCCAATCTCCTTGCGACGCTCCGCGAAACCTACGCGGACGCCGCGATCATCGGGCGCGTTGCCGAGTGCGGCACGCACCTGCTCTCCGTCAG
>JBPCPQ010000243.1:0-7784 GCA_050999015.1 Pyrinomonadaceae bacterium
CAGCAAGGGCGTCTCTTCAGGTATGACATAAACGCCCTTGCTGACGCGCGGGCTTCCGCCATTTTTATATCTATGCTTCGAGTTCAATCTGGCGCGTGGAGATAATCTGCTCGAACGACCTGAGTTGATCGAGCGTCTCATCATCGAGCGGCGCGTCGGTTTCGATGACCGAGATGGCTTCGCCGCCGCGCTCACGGCGTCCCAAGTGAAAGCGACTGATGTTGATGCCCCGCTCGCCGAGCTTTGTGCCGACGCGCCCGATGACTCCCGGCACGTCGTTACTGCGGGTTACGAGCATGTAGCCCGCCGGTATCACCTCGATGCGGAAGCCGTCTATCTCCGTGATCCGCCCACCGCTCTGCGCTCCGAAAAGAGCGCCTGCGACGCTATGCTCACCGGCACTTGTTCTCACGACCGTTTGAATCGCCGGCGTCGGCTCCTTTCCCCCGGCGGTTTGCCGGTATGAAGTCGTGACCGCAATTTCGCGTTCCTCGGCAATCAGGGAGGAGTTGACCACGTTGACGCGCGCGCTCATGTCGCGCAGCAACGCGGCGAGGAAGGCGCGCGTCACGGGCGCGGCGTCCACCTCGGCCACTTCTCCGGCATACACGATTTCAACCTGACGCACCGCGCCGTCAATCACCTGCGCCTGAAACCTACCCAAGCGCTCGGCGAGCGTCAGGTAAGGCTGTAGCGCGAGCAACTCCTGCGCCCCCATCGCGGGGACAGTCATCGCCCCGCGCAACGCGCCCGTCAGAAAGTAGTCGCGCATTTGTTCAGCGACCGTGACAGCGACGCCCTCCTGAGCCTCTTTCGTCGAAGCGCCGAGATGCGGTGTGGCGATTACTTCTTCGAGCGCGAGCAACGGATGATCCGAGGGTGGCGGCTCCTGCTCAAACACGTCAAGCGCCGCGCCCGCGATGCGCCCTTCTTTGATGGCAGTGTAAAGTGCGTGCTCGTCAACCAGACCGCCGCGCGCGCAGTTGATGATGCGCGCCTGCGGCTTCATCTTCGCAATCTCTTTCGCGCCAATGATGCCGCGCGTTTCCGGCGTCAGTGGCGTGTGGACGGTGATAAAGTCAGCGCGCGCGCACACGTCTTCGAGCGTCAAAATTTCCAACTCCGAATCGCGCCACCCGTCGGGCGCGACGAACGGATCATAGGCCACAACCTTCATCTCGAAGCCACGCGCGCGACTCGCCACGACGCGCCCGATCCGACCGAGGCCGACGATGCCGAGCGTCTTCCCGCGCAACTCGACACCGACAAACTTTTTTCGCTCCCACTTACCGGCGTGCAGACTTGCGCTGCCCTGCGGCACGCGGCGGGCGAGTGACAAAAGTAACGCGAGCGTGTGCTCGGCGGTTGTCATAGTGTTGCCGTCCGGCGCGTTCATCACGATGATCCCGCGCGCGGTCGCCGCCGGCACATCAATGTTATCAACGCCGACTCCGGCGCGACCGATTGCGCGCAGACGCCCGGCGGCATCCATCAGCGGGGCCGTCACTTTCGTCTCGCTGCGCACAATCAACCCATCGTAGTTACGCACGGCTTCGGACAACTCGTCCGGCTTCAGCCCGATTCTCTTTTCGACCTCAAACCCGGCGGCGCGCAAAGGCTCAAGCCCGCTCTCGCTCACATCGTCTGAAACAAGAATTTTAATGTTGGTCATAATTTTAGAAGTGGTCAGTGGTCAGTGGTCAGCACGGAAGTGAAATGCTCCTTACTAACTACCGACCACTGACCACTATTTTACATCGGCCCGCCGGTGTCGCTCCCGTCGGCTCTTCCGCCACCCGACGAAGCGTCGCCGGATGTGGGCGCGGGCGACGAACCGCTGTTGCCGCCGGTGCTGTCGTTGGTGCCGCTCGTCGTGCCCGTACCCGCAGGTATTTTCTGCGCTTCCTCTAAATCGCCCAGAGTCTCGCTGCTCGTCGCCTCACTCTTGCGATCAACTACTTTCATGCTGTCAGCCACTTGTTCTGATTTTTTATTTTGCTTCATGCTGCTTCACCCCTCAAATGATTAAGTAAACCGATGTCAATATAGACATCAATGTTGCGGCGTAAACTCCGGCAAGCACGTCGTCCGCCATGACGCCGAGGCCGGACTCAAGACCTTCGAGGCGTCTAATCGGGTAAGGCTTCCAGATGTCGAATAATCTGAACGCCAGAAAGCCCGCGACCACCGCCCACCAGCCCGCGTTCCACGGCACGAACAGGAACGTAATTAACTGACCCGCCACTTCATCAATCACGACCGCGCCGGGGTCTTTGCGTCCGAACAAAGGTTCCGCGCGCGACGCGGCCCAGATGCCGACGATGATAATTACGATCAATAAGAGAAGCTCGAACGTGGTGCGGAGCGACTCGAACAGCAGCAAGTCCCAACCGCGCACATTGGCGGACGTGAAAAGGTTGTCACTCGCGGCGCGCATCAGCATGTAAATGCCGACGCCCAGCGCCGATCCCCACGTTCCCGGCGCGAGCGGCATATAGCCGACGCCGCACGTCGCAATCGCTACTGCAACATAATCGAGATTCGTCCCTTTGCGCCGCGCTGGAATAATCTCGGCGCTCGTCAGCACCGGCGGATTCAGCTCGTCGCTCGAGTCCTTGATGCTTCGCATAAGTTCCATGTTCAAAGTTCCATGTTCAAAGTTAAGAATCGAACTTCGGGTTTCTCTTTGAACTTTGAACATGGAACTTTGAACTTCTTAAACGATTCGCCCGACGAGATCATAGTCCTGTGCTTCGGTAATAAGGACGTTAACGAAATCGCCGGGGGCCGGGACGTAATTGTCCGGCGTATCGTTAATTAGCACACAGCCGTCAATCTCAGGCGCTTGCGTTTCCATTCGCCCCTGCCACAGCAAATTAGTTTCTTTCGACTCACCCTCGAACAGCACCCGCGCCGTTGATCCGACGCGCTCCTTATTCCGCCGCCGTGAAATGCGCGCCTGCTCTTTCATCAAACGTGTGCGACGCCGCACCGCGATTTTAGGATCAACTTTATCCGGCAGTTCATACGCCGGAGTTCCTTCCTCATCCGAGTACGTAAAGACGCCGACGCGGTCGAACTTAACATCGCGGACGAACGCGAGTAATTCCTCAAAATCATCGGCGGTTTCGCCCGGAAAGCCGGTGATGAAAGTCGTCCGCACGGCGATGCCGGGCACGCGCTTTCTTACGCGTTCGATGAGGCGTTCGAGCGAAGCGCGCGTCCCGCCGCGCCGCATCAGTTTCAGGACGTTCGTCGAAGCATGTTGCAGAGGCATGTCCAAATACTTCACGGCCTTTGGCTCGGTGGCAATCACGTGAAGGAAGGAATCGCTGATGTGCGTCGGGTAGGTGTACATCACGCGTACCCACTCGATGCCATCAACGTGCGCGAGTTCGCGCAGTAGATTGGCGAGACCGTCCGTTTGCCCCAAGTCCTCACCGTAGCGCGATGAATCCTGCGCGACGAGGATGATTTCCTTCACACCTTTTTTCGCCAGTTGCTCCGCCTCACTGACGACCGAACCGAACCGGCGGCTGCGGAAATGTCCGCGCATCTGCGGAATGAAACAAAAGCCGCATGGACGGTCGCAACCCTCGGCGATTTTGATGTAGGCACTGTAACCCGGAGTGGCGAGAACGCGCGGCGTGGATTCGTCGTAAAGATACGTCGCGCTTTGATTGCCGACGGGAAACAGTGGAAGCGAGCGGGTGCTCGTCTTCTCATCGCAGACGTTCGTAATCTCCCCGACTTGATTCGTGCCGATGAAGGCATCCACTTCTGGAATCTCGGCGCGCAGTTCGTCGCGGTATCGCTCGACTAAGCACCCGGCAACGATGAGGCGGCGGCAGCTACCATCAGACTTCAGACGGGCTGCCTCCAATATCGCCTCGATTGATTCCTGCTTCGCCGCGTCAATGAATCCGCACGTGTTGACGACCAGCGTTTCCGCTTCGCCCGCGTCCGTCGTGATTTCATAACCGGACTGTTTCAGATGCCCCATCATAACCTCGCTATCAACGAGATTCTTCGGGCACCCCAAGCTGATAAAGCCTACTTTTTTCATAAAACTACTGTGACAAGTAATTAAGTGACAGGCGATGAGTAAGAGACAAGTTTTATCGTTAGGACTTACGCAAGGTTGCATAAATGTTCAGAGTTCTCGTCTTTAGACGAGTCAGCAGCGCGCTTAAAAGCGCAACTCTGAACATCACGTGCGGAAGTCCTATCCTATTTTACTTATCACTTATTACCTATCACCGCTTGTTGTTCCTCTATTCGTCGCAGAGACTTTTCAATCTCGCTCGCTTCATCTGGGGATAAAGTTTGTGCGCCGTAACGCACTTGATGATATGCGCGGGTGATTCTGACCGCCTCGGGCATTCCTGTTGAGGCGGCAAACTCCAACGGAGTTTGATTCGTCGCGCGCTGCATTCCCTGCCTCTTCAGCGCTTCAACCATCCGGCTGTAAAAACTTATCGCGGGAACTTTGATCGCCGTCGGCGAGGCAACTTCGGCCTCACGCTTCAACGATTTGAGTTTCAGTCGCCGGGTAGAAACGAGTAGGATCGCGGCCACAACTGTTAATGCCAGCAACGCACTAATCCAAAGCCCCACTCCTGACTCTCCCGTGCCGCCCCGTCGTCCTTCCCATTGCGCCCGGAGAGTCGCAACCAGCGAGGTCATCGCCTGCGCTAACGTCTGAGTGTAAGAACTCAGTTGATTGCGCAGAGAGTTTGCGAGTGACCGCTGCTCCTGCCTATCATAAGCGACGACGTATTGAATCCAAAACAGGTCGAGGGCTTCCGCGTATTTGTTAAGACGCGCATTTATCCCGCCCTCTGTCGCCGCCGCATCACCGGGGCGACCGGCGGCGGGTGTCGGGTCGAAGCTCACCCATGCGTCGGCCATCGGAAAATAAACCTCAACCCACGAATGCGCGTGATGTTGCTTGACCACGTAAGCATCCGCCACGTCGTTGTATTCGCCCGTTTGAAATCCGTTTACCACTCGCGCAGCGATGCCTTGCGTGCGCAGCATGATCGTCATTGCCGTGGAAAAATACTCACAGTGGCCGGCACGGACGCGGAACAGAAAATCCGCCAGCGGATCTGTCCCGCCGGCACGCATCTCAAGCGTATAGTTGTACTCGTTATTAAAATACGACTCAATGGCACGCGCCGCATCGTAAGCATTGCGGCCACCGTTCCCCTTAATGATTTCACCGGCGAGATTTTTAACACGCGGATCGAGGTCTTCGGTCAGTTGTAAGTACCTCGTGATCGGTGCCCTCAAGTGACGAGTTTCGTTACGCGGATAGCGGTATGGGTCGGCGCGCAGAACATCGGGCGCAGGCTCGATTGTATCTGAGTATGCGCGGTAAGAAATGCGGCCTTGCGAACGCCCGAAAGCTGTCAGCGCATCATCCTTACCCCGGCTGACTGAGGGGAAAGAACCTTGGAGCGCGACCGCGCGCGGCGCAACGAACAGTACCGGCATATTCGTCGGCTCGATGAAGAATGTTTGGGTGGTGAGCCGCTCCAAGTCCTCGGTGGTTCCGAGTTGTATGAAGCCGCGTTCGCCGCCTGAGAAGCTTTCATTAGGCCTGTCGGATCGCTTCCACGTCAGGCCGTCAAAGCTATCGAGAGCAACTCCGCGCCAACGTAGGTTACGGTTGCGCTCAACATCCGGCTCATCCACCCGCACGCGCATCACGAGTTGATCAACTTGCTGCAACTTTCCGATGTCGCCGAGTTTCATCGTCTCAGAGAACCCGACGTAATTTCGTGCCCCGCCGTCGGCGGCGGCGCGCGGGCCGTCTCCGAGTCGTGGAGTGACGAAGAAAATCGGCAACGCCAACGCAAAGATCAGCACAAACAAGCAGAGCGCCGCCAGCGACAGACGACTCGATCTGAACGCTTTCCTCTGCGCGCCGCGCCGACTGAAGGATTTTACAGATTCCCTCTCATGTGCAATCAACAGCCGCGTTTCGCTGGCAGGCGCGCGACGGCTCGCCTTTCTGATTTCAAAACAAAGGACGGTTAGCAATGAACAGAACACGTAGAGGCAGAGCGCAGCGACAAATAGCGGGCTGATGCTCAGACCGGCTGCCAATAAAACTTGGAAAAATGTTACGAGATAGATGAAAAGCCAATCGCGGTCGCTCTTAACTTGAAGCAGTTTGACGCAGCAGAGAAAGACGGTGAGATGCGCCAGCGCGTTCACGCCCGTTGTGCCAGCTTGTTCAGACAGGTCAAAGCCTTCGAGGACTTTCCAGTCAACATAAAACAAGGGCAAGGAAAGCAGAAGCCCGACAAGCCCCGCCCGCTCCGACAACTGCCACTTCGTCCCTTCCAGTTTCCAAGCCGCGATCATCACCACTACTAGCGTTGCGGCAAGCCACGTCTCCCCTCCCCCGGTGATCAGAAGTGCTGCCGCCGCGCACGCTATCATCGCGTATGAGGACGCTCGAAGGTAATCATCTAAAGGTGTCGTGAGTGCGCGTTTCATCGAACGGCAATGACTTACCGAATCTGTGTAAATATCAGGACGCTTGCCGAAAGTATGATGCTCACGCCTCCGCCAATCGTTTACTATTTGTTTGGGTGATCAAAAAGGGTGGAACATCACTACCCCGCCCGGCTCTTATACTACTCGCTCTTTTTTCTCAGCCGAATCTCAAATAATTTCGGCCAAAGTTTACCAGTCACGAAAAGTCTGTCTCCGGCTTCATCATAAGCAATCCCGTTGAGGACTGCCTCCGGATCGCTCTGCTCGGTCGGCGCAAGCAACCCCTTCAGATCAATCCAGCCAAGAACTTTGCCCGTCTGCGGATCAATGCGCGCTATCCGGTCAGTGTGCCAAACATTAGCGTAGATTTCCCCCTTCACATACTCAAGCTCATTTAATTCTCGAAGCGGCTGATTGTCGTCGAAGATTTCGATAGTCCTTTTAACTTCATAACTCGAAGGATTGAGGAAGCGAATCTGATTCGTTCCGTCGCTCATGATTAGCGACTCGCCGTCGCTGGTAAGTCCCCATCCCTCTCCGCCATAGGTAAACTCGCCTTCTTTTTGAAAGGTTTTCGGATCATAAATAAACCCTTTGTGCGTCGTCCAGGTCAACTGAAATACTTTGCCTCCTAAGAGTGCTATGCCTTCGGCAAAATACTGAGCCGGCACATCAGTCTTCTTCAAGACGCGGCCAGTTCCAAGATCAATTCGGCGAAGACTTGACTCCCCGTACTGTCCGGTGCTTTCAAACAGCGCGTTATCATAAAAAACTAAGCCTTGCGTAAAAGCCTTCACGTCATGCGGCAAAGTGTTTACTATTTCAAATGAATACTCATGGACATCTACAGAACCACCTGCGGGACGCGGTTCCTGCTTCTCAGTCTCATCGCGCGGCGTATTATTGGTATTAGATGACTTTTGTGTAAGCGTTCCAGCACCGCAGCCTAAACACACGCCCAGTAATATCAGTACCATTAGCCAAACCTTAATCGAATTAACTGCCCTCGTGTTTTTCTCTCTTGAGTAATGCATTATGACTCTCAGTAAACTGATGAGTTTAGGAAAGTATGTGATTGTCTATTACGAACAGCACAAAATCAAAAGCCCGCTTTCCTCATCGGAGTTAGCGGGCTTTTGATAGTATGAAAATCCGGCGACGACCTACTCTCCCACGCCGCTGCCGGCGCAGTACCATCGGCTCCGAGAGGCTTAACTGCCGTGTTCGGGATGGGAACGGGTGTGTCCCTCTCGACACAATCACCGGAAAACTTG
>JBPCPQ010000386.1:0-10618 GCA_050999015.1 Pyrinomonadaceae bacterium
CGGTTTATAAACCTGACGCGGCGATACCTTCGGGCGGCACCGCGCCGATTACCTTAACGTACAACAACGACGACGGCGGCTTGATGTACGGCAAAGATTCTTACATCAACTTCACCGCGCCCGCCGATGGCGAATACTTCGTGCGACTGACGGACGTGCGCGGCGGTGCCGGAGGCGACAACTTCGCTTACCGCCTGACGCTCGCCGAAGCCGCTCCCGACTACACTCTGTCAATGAATCCCGCCAGTCCGAATGTTCCACTTGGCGGGAGCGTCACCGTCTCTGTCACCGCCAACCGCTTTGACGGTTTCGACGGCCCCATTAATGTCGCACTGGAAAATCTACCGAAAGGTTTGACCGCGACGACCGGGAAGATTTTGCCGGGCCACTTCACGACTGTTTTGACAATCTCCTGCCCCGCCGACTTGGTACACGCGGTGCAGATTTCGGGGACACCGCTGCGAATCGCGGGAAGCGCCGCGATAAACGGCAAGGAGGTTCGCCGCGTCGCCGAAACGGATGACCCCATCAGCATCATCTCCGTCGCCGCTCCGCCTGAGCTTTTCGTTTCCGTCGCGCAGAAAGAAGTGAGAATCGAGCCGGGCGGCACCGCCGAGGTGACAGTCGCTGTCAAGCGCGCCGATGGCTTCACAGGCCGCGTCCCCGTCAACGTGCGGAACCTGCCGCGCAACACGACCGTCAAGGTCGGTCTCAACGGCGTTCTCATCACCGAGAGCGAGACGAGCCGCACGTTCAAAATCGAGGCCGACGCGAAGGCCGTGCCACTCGAGCAAATGATCTACGTCACCGGCACAATCGAAACCAATTCGCCGGTTCGCTCGGAATACTCCGCCGAGCCGATAAAATTAATCATCGTTCCGAAGCGATCCGCCGTCGCAAGCACTCCTCAGAATTGATAAGGAACGACGGGAGAAATGACTTGATGCCACTCAGATTTTTGCTCACCGCGCTTCTTTGCCTCACTCTCGCGCCGCCTGTCGGCGCCCAATCTCTCAATGCCAACGACGCATCGAAAGAGCCCCCGCGTCTGATGTTGGTGCAGGCGATGTGGGGAATGATCGGTCTGCCGTCGAAGGACAAAGAATGGCCGCTCGAAGAAAAGGTGCGCCTCATCAAAGAGGCCGGGTTTGACGCCGCCGACCAATTCGACAAAGGCACGCCGGAAGCCACGCCGCAGGAGAAGGGGTTAATCGAAGCGTTCGACAAGTACGGCTTGCGTGCCGGCTATCACACCGTTATCAACAGCCTCGACGAGTTTCCGGCGGCCATCGCCACCGCGAAGCGAAGAAAGTCGCTTTACGTTGATGTCCATGTCGGCAATTACTTCACCCCGGAAAACGAAGCGATGAAATTACTGTCGGCGATGGCCGATGAGGCGAAGCGCGCCCATCTTGCAATGATGGTGCAGACGCATCGCGGGCGCGTCACTCAAGACCTGCACCGGACGATTGCTTACGCCGAGGCGATCCCCGACCTCAGATTCTGTCTCGACCTTTCGCACTATTTCGTCGCGGGCGAGATCGGCGGCCAACTTTCCCCGCAGGCTGAACAGGCGTTCGACGTTCTGCTGAAGCGCGCCTCGATGCTGGACGGGCGGGTGAGCAACGGCGAACAGGTGCAGATTGACATCGGCGCTGACGGAGACACGGCGCACGCCAAGTACTTCGCGCAACTCTGGAAGCGCGCGATGGTCAACTGGCTGCGAAGCGCGAAGCCCGGCGATTTGTTTGTTTTTAGGGTGGAGTTGGGGCCGCCCGGTTATTCGATTCTTGAGATGGACGGCAAGGAGATGTCGAACCGCTGGGAGCAGGCGAAAGTTTTTCGCGCGCTTGCCGAGAGGATTTGGAACGAGGCGGTGGCGGAGACGGGAATCGGCGTTCGTCATTCAGCTAAAACGACGGCGAGCAAGTTGTGAGCGAGAGTGCGGGAAGGATGAATTGAAAAGAGACACGGGGAGGGGGTGACACGGAGACGCGGCGATCAGAGGTTTACTCGCCTCGGTCTCCCCGTCCCCGTGTCCCCGCGTCCCTCTTGATACAGTCGGTCTCTAAATTGTTAAGGCCCGGTCGTGCTCTCCCCTTCACGACCGGGCCTTAACATACGGTCGCGTCTTCCGTTGAAGCGACCGATTCTATCCGGGCGATGTGCCCGATAAATTTTAGTATTGGCGTCTGTTCTTACGAACTTTGTATGTGTATACGGCTGATCCAGCACCGCCGGTAATCGCGCCGATCACCGCACCCTTTTTGCCGCCGATCAATCCGCCCAGAACCGCGCCCGCACCCGCGCCCGCTGCGACCGTAATCTTGTCGCGGTGCTTTTGCCACACCGAGCGATCATCCGTTCGATAATAGCCGTCGTCGTAGACGCGATCAGATTGGTCGTACCTACTTGCATAGGAGGTGCGATTATCACGCGCGTATCTGCGTTGACGACTCTTTGCCGTCGCCGGAACGACCGTCGCGCCAAGTAACACAAGACTCATCAAAGCAACCATTAATCTTTTCATTTCGTAACCTCCTGCCAGTGTTAGTTAGCAACGTGCGTGCCAATGTCGCGCGTTACGGCGCTGCGATAATAGGTTGCTTTTATGCGTTGGTTTTGGCCGTCAGACGAGGGACAGGTGAATGCTTACTTCCGGCATTACTCCGTGTCGTGCAGGAAATCGTTGAGGCACTGCGGCATTTGAGTTAGGCAGGGGAGCGCTCACATAAAAACTATGTGGCGGCGGCACGCAGAGAGGCGATTTGCGCTGAAGAAATTGTATGCGGGGGCGCGATGCGACGCCAACCCGAAGGGTCGAGGAAGCTACCGGGCGCGAACTCTCGCCAAGCGTTATTGCCGTGCCTCACGTAGACGAAGAGACCGGGATTTGTTAGGCGCAGCAGACGGCTACCGCGCGCCACGGCGTAGTGCAGCAGCCATGCATCTTCGGCCAAATTCACATCAGGGTAACGTAAGCCTTCGGCCAAAATTTCTTTGCGATAGACGAGCGTGCCGCCATGCACGTCGCCGGTGAACATCTGCCGATGAAGCTGCGCGTCGGTCGCCCAGAATTCCCCCTCCGGCAATTGCAGCACGAAAGCGTTTTCCAGACCGGTCAATTCGGCCTCACCCGCCACGAGCGGCCTCACCTGATAGCGCAGACGGTCGGGCGCATACCAATCATCGTCGTCCCAGTGGGCGATAATAGTTCCCTGCGCCATCTCGCAGGCGAGGTTGCGCTTCGCGCCGATGGACGCGCTCTCAGGCAGGCGCGTGTAGTACACGCCGGGAATATTGGCGACGACATCAGCCACCGCATCTTCGCCGTCGTCAACAACGATCAATTCTTTATTTGAATAGTCCTGTGCGAGAAAGTTTTCCAACGCGAGCGGGAGAAATGCGCGCCGGTCACGGGTCGGCATGATGCACGACACGAGCGGCCACTCGCGGGCGTTTTTCGGTAGATGCGGCGCGCGGTACAGGTGTAAATCGTCGCCGAGCAGCGCGTGAACTTCCGTGCTCTCAATCGAACTCCAAAAAACCCCGCCCGTCTCTTTCGGGCTGGTGTTGCCCGGATGCACGCCGGCGACGCACAGCTTTGAATCAGCGAGGTCGTAGATTTCAGCGTTCGCACCATTCCACACAAACAACGAGTCTTCGCCGACCTGCACATCGGGAAAATGATTTCTTTGCCAGAAGCTCTTGCGGTAAGCGAGCGTGCTGCCCGCCACCCACCGCGCGCCGGGCGCGGTGTAGCGATACTCCCACACGCGCTCCGTCGCGGCCTCGTAAAAGAAGAGGCGGCTGCTGCCGCACACGTCCGCCGGTTGCTCGGCGAGGGCGCGCATCTGCGCGCTAACGCGCCACGACGGATACCAATCGTCGTCGTCCCAGTGAACGATAAACTCGCCGCGCGCCTCTTCGCACGCGAGGTTGCGCTTCGCACCGACAGACATTTTTTGCTCAAGCCGCACGCGGCGCACGCGTGCGTCTTCAGGAATAGACGCGGCGATTGATTCAACACCGTCGTCAACGATCAGAAGTTCAAGGTTCGGATAGTCCTGCCGCAGAAAACAACGAATCGCCTGCGGGATAAAACGGCGGCGATCATGCGTCGGCATAATGCACGACACGAGTGGCGCGGAAGAATCTTTGAGTTGAACAACGAGAGTCTCACAGGGTTGGACAGCGAATTGTGTCTCGACACCTCGCGCGGCGACGTGCGATTCGCCTCGGCTGGTGTTCTCTGTTGTCATCGCGTGAACCGCAATGTCTCCCCTCGCGGTGGGCGTGGCCGAAACTGATTGGGTGAGAGGTCGTTTGATTTCAATCAATCCGGCGGGGGCGAAATTCGGGCAGGCGTCGCCGCGACAGTGCTCACGGTAATTCGCTTTTTCTCCGCGCAGACGCGCGCCGCAAAACTTATCCTGATAAAGATGCTTGCTCGCCCCGAACCGCCGCGCTTCTTCAAGACGGCGGCGAGCGGTGAACGGGGCGCGGTGGACGTAAGCCGCCCGCGCCCACATGCCGCGAAATCCGGCGCGCGCGGCGCGAATGTTGTAGTCCATCTCCCAGCACGGGCCGAGGCCGTAACGCTCGTCCGCCGCGCCGATCCTCTCGATTACTTCGCGCCGCACGACGTAACAAAAGTCCGCGAGGCTATACAAAGTCTCTACTGCAATTGGCGGCCCAGTGCCGAAACGCGTTGCGGCGTCGCTGGCGATGTGGGCAATCTCTTCGGGCGTGTCACCCGTGTGCGGGTAAACACATTGCTCGTTCCATGAATAGTTGGTTGATGGGCCGGCCAAGCCGTTTCGCGGGTCGGTCTCAAGCGCGCCAAGCAAATAATCGAGCCAACGGGGCGTGACTTTCGCGCCGCTTTCAAGCAGCACGAGAATCTCGGCGTCGCTTAACGTCACTAGCCGGTTAAAGCATGCCGGAGCGCCGAGCGGTTCGGCGGTGACTGACTGAGTTAAATGATTTAACTCCGCCAGCCCCGCTTGCATTCCGGTGTCGGGGCCGTCGGGGAGTAGTAGTAATTCCACCTGTTCCGATGTATTCGCGCCGATGCTCGTGAGCGTCGCCCGCAATTGTTCGGGTTCGGTGTGAAGATGAATCCCGATGCACACACGCTTCATCCGAAATTCCTTACTTCCCGGGGGGGCGGGCATCCTTGCCCGCTGGGCCTCGCGCCAGCAGGCTCAAAGGGTGACGCTTCAAGCTTGTTTTTCTCGCACGACCTCTGTTCGCGCTGACGCGCTCATGCGGGCTGTAGGGTGCTCCGCGCTCCCGGATGATGATTCTCTTTGCCGGTTTTCGATGACCGCAAGTCCGAGATGGTCGTCTTCGGCGATGCCCCGCTCTGCCGTCCACAAGCGCACGACGCCGTAGCCCGCTCTCTCAATCCGCCCCAGTGCTCCTTCGACGGTACTATGAAGCGTCGTCACGTCGTGAATCAAAATTAGTCCGCCGGGGCAGACTAGCTCTGCGGCGAGTTGGAACTCTGCCCAGACGTGTTCTTCAGTGTGCAGCGAATCGAGCAGCGCGGCGTCGAAGCTTTCGCCCTTTTCGAGACACGCATTCATGCCTTCGAGTGAGCCGACCTGACGGAAGTCGAGGCACGCTTTCATCTCTCGCGGCAAAGCGTCCCACAACTCCGCGCGCTCCGGGCGGTCAACGGGGTCGAACGTCACGACACGACCGGCGGGGCAATGCGCGATTGCCGAGGCGAGACACGCGGCGGAGACACCGCGCGCCGTCCCCGTCTCCAATACCTTCACGCACCCGTTCGCGCGGATCAGATAATGAAGCAAGGCGAAAAGCGGTAGCGTCGAAGGATCGCGCACCCTCGCTGAAAGGGCGTCGGCGGTGCCGTAGAACGACCACGCCAGCGCGTCGAGGCCGAAGCGTCCGGCCCACGCGCGTAGAGCCTCTAAGAACGCCGCATAAGAATCACCGTCACCGCGCCCTGTGAGCGGTTCTCTTGTGTTGGCGAACACTCCGCGCGACTCGATGTATTTGTGCCGTCCCAATCCGTTGAAGTGCAGCACGCGCGCCCGCCGCCCGCGCCACGACGCCCCGATTCGCCCGCCCGCTAAACTCATCTCGACATCCTGCGAGTTGAGTTGCACGTTGTAAGTCGGATCAAGCTCGACGCCGCAGTGCAGGCGCGCGAGCGCCAGATTGAAGACGAATTGATTGCGCCACCAAATGTCGCGCCGCTCATCCACCCACGCGGGCGCGTGCGGCCATTCACGAATAAGGCCGTCGAGCGCGAGCAGGGCGTGGCGGCTGCCCGCGAAAATCCCGTCGTTGACGGCGAGAGGATAAGCACCCTCGCCGTTCACCGCGCCGAGCAGACGCGCGAAGTCGCCGCTTTGCCCGCCGTAGACACTACACAAAGCGTGGTCGAGATTGTTGAAGGCAAAATTGTTGGCCTCACGGCAGGCGAGAATGGTTCCGGGCGGGCAGGCATCAAGCGCGGCGAAGACGGGTCGCAAACTTCCGAGCACCAGCATATCGGCGTCAAGACAAACGAACTCTTCGGCGTCAATCACGCGCGCCGCCGTATAGAGCACGGATTTAACAGTCGAGTTGATGTGCGCGCGCTTCGTGCAAGGGATGAAAACCGCGTCGTATTTGGCGGCAATCCTCCGGCACTCTTCGCCCCCCTCGACGCCGAAGATGACGGGCAGCGCATCCTGACAATCGCCGTTTGCGACGAGCGAGCCGAGCATATCGTCGAGCAACTCTTCAAAGCCGGGTGAGACGGTGGTCACTATCGCGCGCCGGGCGCGCGGCAAGTTGCGCGGCAACTCAATCTCGACGCGCTGCAAACAATCGAGCAGTTTCTCTCCGGCGTCCACGTCAGGCATTGCCGTTTCACAAAGCTGCGGGTCGAGCCAGACAGCATGGCAGAACTCCCAACAATTGGTGCTGACGACCAATTCAAGTTGCCGCGCGCCCGAAACGTCGGCGGTGAGTGTGCGAGGCTTTTCACCCGCCGCGACGTAAGGAGCCGTCGCCACCGCCCGCCCGTCGGCGAGTATCGTAAAGTCGGCGTGCGAGACATTGGCGGGCGCGTCGTCATTGAGCGCCACTTGGCAGCGCAACCCGGCGAAGCGCCTGCCGAGGTCGAACAGCAGACGCGCCGGCGGGTGGGTACTCATCGCGTGCGAATAAGTCCGCCCGCGCACCACAACTTTCTTGCCCTCATACCCCAACGCCCCACGCAGGCCGAGCGTGCCATACCCGACCTGTGAACTGAGCGGCGTCAAGGATTCAAGATACATAAACTTCGTTAGGGAAAATGGGGAAAAGGTTAAAGGAGAAAGGGTGAAACAAATGACCGCCACCTTTTCACCTCGCGGGTTTTATTCCATTTCCCCATTTTCCCTTTTCCCCCATGTTTTACGTCGTGTCGCTTTTCTTCGATGTTCTCCGCTTGCGTTTCGGCTTCTCTTCCTTCTCCGCTTCGGTCGTCGTTCGGCGGATGACCGGCGAGAGCCTCTCCATTTTCACTTGCAGGTCGCGCACGGCTTCGACGTTGGCCTGAAAATCTTTGGTTCTCACCTTCAAATCGTCAATCTCTTTATCGCGCACGGCCAACGCTTCTTCGTGGCTTTTTTGCATCTGCTGTAATGCAGTTCTCAGGCTCACCACCTCTTTCTGTAGTTCAACGTTCTGGCCGCCTGTTCCCATATTCTCCGTAATCAAGCGCCGGTTGTCTTCGATCTCGGAGCGCAGTTCTCCGGCGAAACCCGGCGTTTCGTCGAGCAGCCGCACGACTCCGTCCTTCTCGATCAGCGTGACGCGGCTTCCCGCCCTCAACGTCGCCGGCGCGGAGACGAACCGCCCCAAATTACGCACGCCTTTCGACGGCTCATACTTTTCGACTCGTTCGACAGTAATGTTATTAGCCTCGAGTTGCTGGCGCGCTTCTTCCACGCGCAGCCCGACCACGTCGCTCCGGTTCACGATCACCGTCCCTTCAGTTTTCGGCGTGACCCTGTCCGTTACCGAATCTTTGACGATCTGCCGACCGAAGCTCACGCGCCCGACTGTGTTGTTAATCGTGCCGCGAAAATCTGTCTCCCTCGTAAACTTGACGCCGCCGCGAATCTGCTCGCCCTTCACCCTGTTCTGAGAAAACTCCGCGCCGTTCTCCGTGACCGGCGGCCGCTTCGCTTTGAATCTGCCGAAGAAGTTCGGGAGCACCGCGCAGCAAAACATCTCGACCGCTTTACTCACGAGCGGGATGATCGGCACCGCCGATAGCCAGTATTCAACCGTCGGGAAGCTCTTGACGTATTTACGCAGCGAGAAGTTACAGACTTTGAAGACCTGCCCCGCTTTAATCTCGACACACGCTAAATACAATTTGTCATTTTCGTCGCACGTCGGACAATTGACGAGCAGGTGATCGCAGAAACAGTCCTTCAGGTATTGCAGCAGCGCGCCGCCGAGATCGGTGAACGCTTCAATCACTCCCGCGCGATACTCGACGAGCGCCTTCAGATCAAGCTCCTTGCCGGGCGCGAATTTGTCAGCCGGAATCGCCGTGATCGTGTTACTCACGGAATTAAGAACGTAGACTCGATCCTTGCTGCGCGCGGCCACGATTCCGAGCGGCGAGATTTGCACCGGCTGATGAAACCTCGGCACGAGGGCATCCTTCGTCGGCTCAAGCAGCGCAACGCGGTAGCTGTCCTCGTAAGCGACCATCATGTGATTCGTCACCGAGTTGTGACCGAGCCTTATGCCTGTGTTCTCCCCCAAGTCCGTCACGTTAGTTGTGACCGCGCCGGTCGCGGCATTGGTCGTGAAGACAATGACGCGCTTCGTCGCCTGTCCGGTCGCCCCGTCAACGACGACGTACAGCTTTTGCGCCTGTCCGCCCTCGACGAGCGCGATGTCGTCGCGCCCCGCCGCCGGCTGATTTCCTGCGGTGAGCACGGTGACACTCGGATTCGGATCGGTCGTGCCCCTGAGATTGAGGCGCAGCACGCGGTCGTAAACTTCGGTCGCCCCGGTCGCCGATGACGCGGTGGCGAACGCGATGTCCTGTTGCTCCGAAAAAACAATGTGGCCGACGGCGTTGAAGGCGTTGCGCGGCGTCGGTTTGGTCTCCACGTTCTCCGGGTTGATCTCGTAGAGGCCTTTGCCCTTGCCGATGGCAAAAACTCTTTCGGCATTGGCGCGGCTCGTGCCGATGGTGGTGAGCAGTACGTCGCACACGACGACCGGCTTGCGGAACGTGTGGTTCAACCCGCTAATGTCGGCGACGGCGAACATCGTGTCTTTACCCTTCAACGTGGCGATGGCGAACAATCGTCTTCCGTCCTGCGACACGGCCACGTCTTCGACGAGCGCGCTCGTGCCGCCGGGAAATTCCAACTCGGCCACCATTTCGTCTTTCGTCAGGTCGTAGACGCCGATCTTGTTCGTCGAGCCGCCGAGGGTGTACGCGATGCGGCTGTTCGGGTGAATACGCAGGCGCGTGTGTTGGCCTCTCCCGAAGATGGTCGTGATTCCGGTCTTTGAAAACGGATAGTCGGGAAAGGGTCGCGCGCCTTCAAACATCGCGCAGAACGTGTGGCTCTGCAGACGCTCGCGCAGTTTGTTGTAGGAGTTGCGCAGGATGGTGTCTTCAAGGTTCTTTTCTTCCTGGCCTTTTTCTCCTGAAAGAAAGACGTAGCTGCCGTTGACGGGATTCGCATACTGCACAAACAAATTGGCGAAGGTGCTCGCGCGTTTGCGCGCCGGGCCGACCAATTCTTTTTCGTCGTCCGGCTTCGGCTGAAATTCCTCGCGGTAGAAATCAACGAGACTCTGGACGCACTCCTGATAAAAATCCATCAGGAGCGTCCCCTCGAAGATTGACTTCAAAACATTTTTCGGCGGTTGAAATTTTTCGACGCGGTAGCGGCGCTTTTGTCGCTCGTCGGTTTCGAGAATGAGGCACACTTCGCCGTCACGAAATCCGCCGGGCGGAGACGTGAGCGGGGACGCGGGCGGCGAGGAGGTCGAGATTATATTCGCCTCTTCGATCATCCGCATGAGGTCGAGCGTTTCGGCGCGGTCGAGGATGATGTCGTTGCCTTCACAGTCGAGCGCGTAGCCGGATCGCACTGTGACGTGGCGACGACTTGTGCCCGCCGCGTCCGGCCCGCACTCGACCTGCAAGCCGCACACGATTCCCCAGCCGTGCAGGTGCTTGTTGTGAAACCGCAGATCGCGCGCCCGGCACAGGCGGTCAATCATGTCTTGCAAATTGTTGACGTTCGGCAATCTGCACACGTCGTTGTCAACACAGATGTCTTCCGCGCAAATACCTGTGAGCGACGGAAACTCTTGGCGGCAGTCAGCTAACTTTATGACTCCGCCTTTAGCTTCGACGAGCGCGAGGCGCGCGAAGTGGTGGCGGACGCCGACGTGCTGTTGCGGAATCGGATCAACATTCGGGACGGCGAAGGGCGGCCACTCGATCTCGCCCGTCGCGGTGCGCGCCGGAATCAGCCAGTAATCGCCCGCTCGATATGTCCCCTCGGCGAATTGCACCTGCACGCCGCTTTCGAGGTCAACCCAATTGTCGTTTGCCGGATTCGTCATC
>JBPCPQ010000052.1:0-4721 GCA_050999015.1 Pyrinomonadaceae bacterium
CCCGCGCCGCGCCCAGATTCATCGTGCCGAGCACGCCGCCGCCGAGACTCAAATCGGCGCTCGCGCGATAACGCCCGCCCGGCTCCAGCGTGAAGACCGGACGCGCCAACCGCACGCCCTCGGCGCGGCCTTGCTGTGCGTCAGCGCCGGCGCCCGTTTTAAATGCGACGATGCCCACGTTAATGTCGCCCGCCGTGCCCTCGATGCGCCCGCCACGAATTGCGAGTCGCACGCCAGCGATGTTGAGGCTTCCCGTTTGCGCCCCGGCGACATTCAATCCGCCGACCGCGACTTGATTGACGATGACGCTCGCCGACTCGTCCGCGTTCAAAGTTGCTTTGATCCCGGACGCGGTGACGCTGCGCACCGTCGTGCCTTCGTCAACAACCGCGTCGGCGCGGGCGCGCGACACGTTCACGTCCGTCGCGCCGTTCTCCCCACGCTCGAAGTTTATGCCTGATGCGGTGAGGCCGCGCACCGCCGTGCCGGAATTACTTAACGACTGTGCCTGCGCGCCGTTCGCTGTGCCCGTCACGCGCCCGTCGCGCAGTTCGGCGCGCACGTCGCTCAGAATCAATTGCGAGATCGTCGTCGCGCCGTTCCTGAGCGCCGCCGCGCGTAAATCGCCGAGCCAGCGGAAGTCCGTGCCCGTGCCCATCACGTTGCCGGCGAGTTGCACGGCGTTCAATTGAAAATCGCCCGCCGTCAGAAGTTCCGCAACGGCGCGTCCCTGCGCTTCGTACTCGCGGCCTTCGCCTGTCGCAGTGGCCTGTACATTCAAAGCCTTAAGGCGCACGTTGTCGGCGGCCAGCGCGTCCGACTGCACCTCGCCCTCGACGCGATAACGCGCGCCCTCCCCCGTCACTTTTCCGTTGAACCTGCCCGCGCCGCGCAGCGTCGCGCCCGTCTGGAACACATCCGAGGCTTGCGTCAAATCAACTGTCGAATTGACCTGCAATTGGTAACGAAGCGCGCGCCAGTCGTCCATCGTTCCCGTGAGACGCGCTTCCGCGACCGGTGAGCGCAAAGTGATTTCCTGAAACTCGGCGCGCGTCTGATTGACGCGGGCGCGGGCGGTGATGTCAATCGGGTTTACAGGTCGTCCGTCAAGACTGAAAGTTGAATCGCTGAGCGCGAGTTCGACGCGGTTCATCCAACTCTCGGCGGGAGCATTGGGATCGTCCGGCTCAATCGTCGCGCGCAAGTTTCGCGCCTCGCCCGAAATATCGTAGCGCTCATCGTCGTAGTGGATGACGGAGTTGGTGACGCCGACGCGCGCCGTCGAGTAAGAGAACAGGATGCGGCGGTTCGGGTCGGGCGAAGGTAAACGTAAGTTAGCAAAGTTCGAGCGCCCCGCTTCGTCAAATCTAACCCACAGTTCGACGCCTTCGACTTCGAGCGCTTCGAGGTTGACGTTGCGGCGCAGGTTGAGAGAGTAGAGGTCTTCGATGCGGACGGTGGCGCGCACGCGATCAATCTTGCCGAGTTGCGCGCCGGTCTCGGCGTCGTGGAGTTTGAGGTCGCGCAGTTCGGCGGTGCGCGCCCCGAATGCTGTGCGGAACGAACCGATCTCGGCGCGGATGCCGTACTGCGCGAGCGTCCCCACAATCTGACGGGCGATGATGTTGTCAACGCGCCCGCTGCGGTAGAAAAGGATGGCGACGATCACGGCGAGCGCGAGCGCCGCGACAATCACCACACCCGTCAGCACCGCGTTGCGGCGGTTGACGTGGCGACGCCAGCGACGCCGCTCGCCCGGCGAAAGCGAGGGGGGCGCTGCCGGCGATGTCGAGCCTCCGCCCGGCATTTCATTCGCCAGCGCAGCGACGGCGTCCGCCGCAGGCGGCGGGGGGGCGGTTCGCGGTTCATCATCGGATCGGTCAACAGGCATAAGAATCTCCCCGGCGTGCGTTCGCTTTCTGCGAATGGCGACACTTCAATTCAACACTTCGATTTTTCGGGGGGAGAGGCGAACTGAAACGCAGGACACAGAATACAAAATTCAGAAGATATGCTGGGCGTCAATACTATATCTCGCGTGCTCCGACTTCTGTCTCCTGTATTCTGTATTCTGTATTCTGTGTTCTGTGTTCTCACTCGGCATTCATCATTTTCTTACCATCATCACGCGCGGGCGAGCCGAGCGGCACGTTGCCGACGATTTCCAGATCGAATCCTTCGAGCGCCGAGACTTTCGGCGGATGATTCGTCAGCAGCAAAATCCGCCGCAAACCCAACTCGTGGAGAATCTGCGCGCCGACGCCGTAATCGCGGTCGGCCCCGTAGCCGGTCTCGACGCTCGCTTCCTGCAAGCTGATGCCGCGCTCCTGCACCAGCGCGTAAGTGCGCAACTGATGAACGAGGTCGAGGCCGTGCTGCCGCTGCCTCAGATAAAGCACGACGCCGCGCCCCTCAGCCGAAATCTTTTCGAGCGCGGTGTGCAACTGAAAACCGGAATCACCGATCAGCGAGCCGAACATGTCGCACGTCACGTTCTCAGTATGCACACGCACCAGCACGGGGTCGTCGGTTCTCACCTCGCCCTTGACCATTGCGAGATGCACTTCGCCGTTCATCACGTTTTCAAAGGCGACCGCGCGGAAGCGTCCGTAGACGGTCGGTAAATCGGTTTCGGTCGCGCGCCGGACGAGCACCTCTTTGCGCATCCGGTAACGCACGAGGTCGGCGACTGAAATAATCTTCAGGTCGTGCGTGCGCGCAAACTCTTCCAACTCGCGGAGACGCGCCATCGAGCCGTCCGGGTTCATGATCTCGCAGATAACGCCCGCCGGATAAAGCCCCGCGATGCGCGCGATGTCAACGGCGGCCTCGGTCTGCCCGGTGCGCACGAGGACGCCGCCTTTGCGCGCGCGTAAGGGAAAGATGTGCCCGGGGCGCGCGAGGTCTTGCGGGCGCGTCTGCGAATCAACGGCGGTGAGAATCGTCGTCGCCCGGTCGGACGCCGAGATGCCGGTCGTCACGCCCCGGCGGGCTTCGATGGAGACGGTGAACGCCGTGCCGAGATACGAAGTGTTGTCGGCGACCTGCATCGTCAACTGCAACTCGTCGCAACGCTCTTCGGTCAGCGGCATGCAGATCAGTCCGCGCGCGTGCGTCGCCATGAAGTTAATGAGTTCCGGCGTTACCTTCTCCGCCGCGCAGACCAGATCGCCCTCGTTCTCGCGGTCTTCGTCGTCAACGATGATAATCATCCGCCCGTCGCGGATGTCGGTGGCGGCTTCTTCGATTGATGCGAAAGGCATAGGTGAATTTGCGATTTGGGTTTGCGATTTTCGATTGGCAGGAGGCACGAACCTTTACCGCCGGCCATCAGGCGATTTCAGATTTGAGATTTGAAAATAACAAATATCAAATCGCAAATCGGCAATCGCAATTCGAAAATCCCGCCCCCGATGTTACCCGAAAGTCTTTTTTTTGGCGACCGGCAGGCGCTCATGCGTAGCCCGATTCCCTCAGTTTCTCCATCGTAATTGGTGACTGCTGCGCCTCGCCGCCGCTTCTTTCCGCGCCGACCGCGAGAATGCGCTCGACGTATTTAGCAATGATGTCGGCTTCGAGGTTAACGGCGTCGCCGGGACGTAGAGAGGAGAGATTCGTCACCGCCCAAGTCTTTGGGATTACCGCGACCTCGAAGAAGTTGTCCGCGAGGGTGGCGATTGTCAGACTAATGCCTTCGACCGCGATTGAGCCTTTGAAGACGAGATAGCGCGCCACGTCCGGCGGATACGCGATTCTCACCGTCCACGACCCCACATGATCTTCGGCGTTAAGAAAGTGGCCGCGCGCGTCAACGTGTCCCTGTACGATGTGGCCGCCGAGCCGCGTCGCGGGCGTCACCGCGCGCTCAAGGTTTACGACCGACCCAATACGCAAAACTCCGAGCGTCGAGCGCTGCAACGTCTCGCGCGAGCCGTCGGCGGCGAACGAATCGGGGCGCACGTCGAGCGCCGTGAGGCACACGCCGTTGACCGCAATCGAGTCGCCTTCGTTCGTTTCCTTCGTCACAGTACGCGCCTCAATCGTCACGCGCACGCCCTCGCCGCGCCCCTCAACGCCGCGCACGCGCCCCAACTCTTCGATGATTCCGGTAAACATAAAACTTGAAACGCTGTGTTATTTTGTCGCGTCGCGACACCGTGACGTTAGCCGTGCGTTTTAACGCACGGACACGAAAACACGTCACACGCCTCGTCGCGTCAGCGACGATTGAACGGGCTGGCAAAGTCAGCCGTCGCTCGCGCGACGCATACGGCCTCGTCGCGTTAGCAATCGTGCGCTAAAGCACGCGGCTAAGCTCACCGCATCGCGACGCGATGCAATTATGCACAGGCTTCTTTTAACTTTCTTTTCATCACGAGAGAAGTCTCTTGTCTATCAACCACCTCGAATCCCGACCTTTGATACAACCGCAGTGCCGGGTTCTCCGACGATACACTAAGTGCGAGAGACGGGTATGAGCCTCTCGCCGTTTCGATCATATGCGTGAGCAACTCGGTTCCCACGCCTTGACCTCGATGCTCCGGCAGGACGGCGATTCCCAGTTCCGGCGTTTCATCATCCACGTGGGCGAATCCCCTATCGCCCTCCGAAAACAAACGAATCCATACTGCTCCGATTGGCTGGTTAGTATTTGAGTCTAAGGCGAGGAAGCCGATGTCGTGCTCACGCCCCCAGCCTTTCACATACCTCGCCACTTCGGG
>JBPCPQ010000358.1:0-3812 GCA_050999015.1 Pyrinomonadaceae bacterium
TCAAAAATCGCGTTCACACGCGGCACCATGGCATCGAAAGTCATGTCTATTACCCGCACGGAGTTTATTACGACCGCGTCGTAAATCGTCTGTCGAAAAAGATCATCGCTATCAGCAACGTCGTGGCCGAGGCTTTGACCGAGCGCGAAGGCGTCAATTCCGACAAAGTCGTAAAAATTCCGCACGGGTTCGATTTAGAAAACTTCGCCGCCGACGAAGAGAAAACCTCAGCCTTGAAAAAACAGTACGGATTGGAGGGACACTACCCGGTGATCGGCTCCATCGGTCGCTTCATTCACTGGAAGGGCGTGCAAAACATCGTCCCGGCTTTCAAGTCTTTGCTCAACGCTCACCCGCAAGCGAAACTCGTTCTGGCGAATGCGACCGGCCCGTTCAGTTCGGATATTTTCCGTCTGCTGAAAGACAACTTGGAAGAGCGAAATTACGTGACAATCGAATTTGAGAGAAACGTATTCGCGTTATATCGAACCTTCGATGCCTTTGTGCATGTTCCGGTCAACCGAGATTTTGAAGCCTTCGGCCAAGTCTACGTCGAAGCCTTAGCGATGAAAGTTCCTTCGGTGTTTACGTTGGCTGGTGTTGCTAACAACTTTATCTTTGATAAAGAAAACGCGATTGTCGTTCCCTATAATGATTCTGAAGCGATTGCCGAAGGGTTAAATCTTATTCTGCGCGATGATGAACTTCGCAATAGAATTATCAAGCGCGGCAAGGAAGACGTGTGGCGAATGTTTCACTCGGAGCGGTTCGGGGCGCAACTGGACGCCCTCTACACGGGACTCATGTCATAATGTTGAATCATGCGACGGCCTTCGTTTTCGGTCATCATTTCGAGCTACAACTACGGACATTTTCTCGACGCGACCATTGAAAGCGTTCTAGCCCAAACGTACCCCGCGCGTGAAATCATCATCATTGACGACGGATCAACCGACAATTCCGCCGAAGTCGCCGGGGCGTTCGGCAAGCGCGTGAAATTCGTCGCGCAGAAGAATCAGGGAGTCTGCGTGGCGCGCAACAACGGGGCGAAGCTTGCGACCGGAGACGTTCTGGCCTTCCTTGATTCCGATGACATTTGGCTGCCGCGCAAATTGGAACAGCAGGTCGAGGCGTTTCAAGCGGACGCGGAAGTAGGACTGGTCAGTTGCGGGATACGGTTCTTTAATCCGCATGGCGAGACAATCGTCGAATACACGGAGGGCAAAAGCGGTTGGCGCGCGCGCGACATTCTGCTTTACAAAGAGCCTGTTCTAAACACGACCGCAAGCGCCATTGCCGTGCGCCGCGACGTGTTCGAGCGAACCGGCGGCTTTGACGAACATCGGGAAATTTTCGCGGCTGAGGATCGAGAGTTTTGTTACCGCGCCGCGAAAATTTCCAAGATAGTTTTCATCCCTGAAATTTTAGTTGATTACCGCGTTCACGGAAGCAACGGGCATTTGAACATCCGGCAGATGGATCGCGCTCTACAATTCGCGTATCAAAAAATTTTCAGTGAAGCCGACGAGCAAACCTTACAACTCCGCCGGGAAAGTTACGGCAACTTACACAAAATGCTTGCCGGCTGTTATTTCCGCATCAACGATTACCCTTTATTCATTAAGCACGCGGCCAGAAGTTTATGGCTGACGCCGCGTAACATTAAACATTTCGCCGCTTTCCCCGTCAGGCTCTGGAAGCGTAATTCGGAATCGAAGGGATCACATTAGATAGGGTGATTGACTTCAGAGGAAAAAGCGATGTCGCCGGTCTGTATATTACTTACTGGAGTTTGCGAGACCCGCTCTGCCAGACGCAAAGCTTAGCTTACCTGCGAGAACTCACGAAGCTCGGACATGAATTCGCGCTCATCACCTTCGAGCAGCCGAAGTACGCGCTCGACGGTGAACAAGCGGCGGCGGCGAGAAAAGAACTCGCGGAGGGGGGAATCCATTGGTATCCGCTCCGTTACCACAAACGCTTTTCGCTGCTGGCGACCGGATTCGATTGTCTGTGCGGCGTCGTCGCGGGCGCGCGTCTCGTCTTTCGTCACAGGGCGCGGGTGGCTCATTCGAGGGCGAGCATCCCGGCGGCGATGGGTCTCGTGCTTTCGCGCCTCTGCCGGATAAAGTTTTTGTACGATGCCGACTCGGCTTTGTCGGAAGAGTACGCCGACATCGGGCATTGGCGGCGTGACGGTCTGGCGTTCAAAGTCACGGCATGGTTTGAAAGCTTGGCGCGGCAATCGGCGTCATCCGTCGTGTTTCTGACCGAACAGTTGCGGCGCGACTTGAGCCACGAGTTGAACGCCCGCGCGCCTGTGACCGTGATCCCCTGCTGCGTTGATACGAATAAGTTTCGCTTCGACGCGGGAGCCAGAGCGCGACGTCGGGGTGAACTCGGCTTAGGCGACGAAAAACTGTTCGTTTATGTCGGTAAGATCGGCTCTTGGTATTTGATTGACGAGACGTTTGAATTTTTCAGAACGGCGCGGCAGGAGATCGGTGCGGCGCGTCTGCTGATCCTCACCGGGGATGCGCCCGAAGCCTTCCACGAAGTCGCCGAACGCTGCGGCGTCGGCCATGAAGCTTACGACGTGCGGCACGCCGGCCACGATGAAGTCGTGGAGTGGTTGTCGGCCTCCGACGCGGGGCTGGCGCTGATTCGACAAGTGAGCAGCAAGCGCGGCAGTTCGCCCGTAAAAGTCGGCGAGTATCTGGCGACGGGCTTGCCGGTTGTCATCACTTCCGGCATCGGGGATTACAGCGCGCTAATCGAAAACGAGCGGCTCGGCGCAGTCGTAGATTCGCTGACGCCCGCAGAGTACCTCGAAAGCACGGAGCGTCTGCTCTCGCTCTGGGCCGAGGGCGCGAGTTTACGCGACCGGTGCCGGGGGGCGGCGGAGACTCACGCTTCTCTGGACGCGGTTGGAAGGGTGCGTTATCAGGCCGTCTACGAGCAACTGCTATGACCGTGGCTTTACTCTTCGCGCCCCGCCGCCGGGGACGCGCCGTAAAATCAAAGTTGATGCCGACACTTCTCGCCCCCGGTCTCGCCCCAAGATAAATGTCAGATGAAAGTTCTCGCTCTAGCTTCGTATCCGATTGAGGCGGCGGCGACACGCTACCGGCTTTACCAGTTCGTCGCACCGCTCGCCGAGCGCGGCATCACGCTCGAAATTCGTCCGCTCCTCGATTCGCGATTGTTCGCCTCGCTTTACCGGCGCGAAGAGATGCCGCGCACGGCGGCGGGCTTGCTCACCGCCGCGCTCCGGCGCTTAGGCGATGTGATCGAGGCGCGCGAGGCAGACGTGCTGTTGGTGCAGCGCGAGGCGATGATGTTCGGGCCGCCCGTCGTCGAATGGCTGGCGACGCGGGTGGGGCAATGTCCAATGGTGCTTGATCTGGACGATGCAACTTACGTCCCGTACACCAGCCCGACCTACGGTCGTCTGGGGAGCGCGCTGAAGTGGTTCGGTAAAACTGACGACTTGATCCGGTGGGCGAAAGTCGTGACCTGCGGCAATCCGTTGATCGCCGAGTATGTGAGAAGTAAGGGCGCGCGCGCCGTCGTCATCCCGACCGTTGTTGACACGACGCTCTTTCGCCCCCGGCCGGAAGGCGCGTCTGAACGGGAAGTGCTAACGCTCGGTTGGATTGGGACACATTCGACCTACCCTTTTCTGGAATCACTCTTTCCCGTTTTGCAGCGACTCGCCGGCGTCCATCGCTTCGGGCTGAAGGTGATCGGCGCGGGCAGAAATGACGTAAGCGTGCCGGGAGTCGAGGTCGAAAACTTGGACTGGAGTTTGC
>JBPCPQ010000350.1:0-4054 GCA_050999015.1 Pyrinomonadaceae bacterium
TGGACTTGATGCGCGAACTGCATCAGGGCGGCGCGACGATCTGCATGGTGACGCACGACCCGCGCTACGCGGCCTACGCCGACCGCACCTTCCACCTCTTCGACGGCCAAGTCGTTGAGGAGACGCGAGACGCGAAGGCCGAAGAAGAATTAGAGGAAAGCGGCTTCAACGTATGAAGTTCAAGGTTCAAAGTTCAAGGTTCAAAGCTCGCTTTACAACTTCCGTTACACAGCGCACACGCGAGTTTGGTATTCGCATCGCGCTCGGCGCGCAACCCGGCGACGTGTTGCGTCTGGTGCTGCGCCGGGGCGTGGTCATAATTTTCATCGGGGTGCTGTTCGGCT
The DNA here is from genome assembly GCA_050999015.1 of Pyrinomonadaceae bacterium. GTDB lineage: Bacteria > Acidobacteriota > Blastocatellia > Pyrinomonadales > Pyrinomonadaceae > JBPCPQ01. The sequence goes on from JBPCPQ010000350.1 coordinate 345, forward strand.
TCGTCGCCGCCTTCGCCGTCGCCGTGACACGCCTGATGGCGAGCGTGCTCTACGGCGTCTCCGCGACCGACCCCGTAACCTTCGCCCTCGTCGCACTGCTGCTGGCGGGCGTGGCACTGCTGGCGTGCTACATCCCGGCGCGGCGGGCGACAAAAGTAGACCCGATGGTCGCGCTCCGGTACGAATGAAACTCAAATGGTTGGCAAGTTGATGTTCGCCGGAAGGATTGATGGAGTTCGCTCCAACTCAAGTAGGGATGATGGGTGGATGTTCGCCGAAGGCGGAAAGGATGCGGCGCAGGTTGACGACCTCGGCGCGGTTGAGTCCCAGCGCCGTGACGGTGGCGCGTCCTGTTGGGGTGAGGCCGATCATCTCCAGATAGTCATCACTCCAGGTGAAATGCTCTGCCCAGTTCTGTCGGCGGGGAAGAAAGAGCGCGGCGAGTTTGCGCGTGAGCGGATCGCGGGATTTGAGCTTGGTGTGTTTGTGATTGTTGCAGCCCTGACAGGAGAGCGCGAGATTGCTAAGAATGGTCGCGCCGCCTCGATGTTTGGGGATGATATGTTCGATGGCAAAGGAATGTGTCGAGTAGCGCGCCTGACTCAAACAATACTCACAACATTCTCGCGCACGGGCGGTGACGAGGCGGCGCAGTTCAGCGCGGGTGCGCGGTTTAGACATACTCCGGCGCGGACGGTTCGAGTCCCAGTTGGTGCATTAGTTCAGGTAGGGGGAGACCGCGAAGCTCGGCGAGTTCAGCGATCAACTTTAGGCGCTCGACATCGAACTGTTCCATTTGCTCGGTCAGCGCGAGCAGGTTCTGAAGTTCATCACGGGTTAGCTTGCTCTGCCGGCGTTTCCTGCGCAGCGTCTCATATTGCCGGTGCAGTTGATGCGGGACGCCTTGATTAATCTTACGTAGAAGTTCTGATTCTCTTTCCGGTAATCGAGGAATCTCGGAACGACGACGCAGTACCTGAAGCTTTGTGATGAACTTGTCAAACTCAGGGCTGGGCAACCGCAGCACGGCGTCCAGTAGCTGGTCGGCCTCAGTTTGAATGGTCGGCATAACGATTTACTCCTTTGACCGAGACACGCTGATGATAAATCAGGATTCGCCGGTTTGACCAACTAAAGAGAGGAAAAGATGCACACACTCTGGCAAGACATGCGCTACGGCATGCGGATGCTTCTCAAAAACTGGGGAGTCACGCTGATCGCCGTGCTGTCGCTCGCTTTAGGAATCGGCGCTAATACGAGTGTCTTTAGCATCGTCAACGGATTGTTGTTTCGTCCGATAGGCGGGGTGGTTGCAACCGAACAACTTGTTGCGCTCTACACGAGCGACTACAGCGGGCCGCTCTACGGCACAACTTCTTATGCTGATTACGTCGAGTTCCGTGACCGGACGGACGTGTTCGACGGCCTACTGGCGCACACGCTGAGGCCGATGAGCTTGAGCGAGGGCGGCGAGGCGGAGCGCATGATGAGCGCCATCGTCACCGGCAACTACTTCGACGTGCTCGGCGTGCGCGCCGTCACCGGGCGCACCTTCACGCGCGAGGAAGACGAAGCGCCGGATGCAGCGCCGGTCGTGGTCATCAGTCACGGTCTGTGGCAGCGCCGCTTCGCGTCCGACCAAAGCGTGGTCGGCAAAATTGTCGCGCTGAGCGGACAGCCGTTTACCATCGTCGGCATCACGCCGCCGGAGTTCACGGGCACGATCCTGGGGATAGCTCCCGATCTTTTCGTCCCCGTCAACATGGCGGCGCGTGCGTCGGGCGCGGCGCGGGGGTTGGAAGAGCGCGGTAACCGCTCGCTGTTCGTGATGGGTCGTCTCAAGCCGGGAATTGGGATCGAGGGGGCGCAGGCGAATCTGGATGTGTTGGCGAGCAATCTGCGAGAAGCTTACGCGGAGCAGTGGACGAACGTGCGCGGCGAGGGGCGGCGCGTGACGTTGCTCTCGGAGAGTGAATCGAGAGTGCCGCCGCAAATCAGCACGCCGGTGTTCGGTGCCGTCGGCTTATTGACGGGAGTGGTCGCGCTCGTGCTCCTCATCGCGTGCGCCAACGTCGCCAATTTACTTCTCGCGCGGGCGTCGGCGCGGCGCAAAGAGATCGGCATCCGCATCGCCCTCGGCGCGAGCCGCCGGCGCATCGTGCGGCAGTTGTTGACGGAAAGCGTGTTGCTCGCCTGCCTCAGCGGCGCGGCGGGTTTGCTCGTGTCGCTGTGGGCAGTTGATCTGCTCGTGTCCTACACGCCGCCGACGCCTGTGCCGCTCGCGCTCTACTTTTCGCCCGACTGGCGCGTGCTCCTCTTCGCGCTCGGCGTGTCAATTGTCACCGGCGTTATTTTCGGTCTCGCGCCAGCGCTTCAAGCCACCCAATCGAACGTCCTGCCGGCGTTGAAAGACGAAAGCCTCGCCGCCGGTCGCGCCCCCCGCCGCTTCGGTCTGCGCAATTTGCTTGTCGTCGCGCAGGTCGCTTTGTCGCTCGTGCTGCTCATCGGCGCGGGACTCTTTCTGCGCAGTCTGCAAAACGCGCAGAGCATTGATCCGGGGTTTCGCACGGACAATGTTTTGATGATGACGCCGGAGATCGAGATACAAGGTTACGACGAAAACAAAGCGCGCACGTTCTACCGCCAACTCCTTGAACGAGTCGAGAGCTTGCCCGGGGTTCGCTCGGCGACATTCGCGGAGGCCGTGCCGCTCGGCTTTCAGAGTCAACGTCAAGGCATCCACGTCGAAGGCTACGAGCGGCGGCCCGGCGAAGAGATGGAAGTTGATGTCAACACTGTCGCCACACGCTACTTTGAAACGCTGGGCATTGACTTGGTTCTGGGGCGCGACTTCACGCCCGAAGACCGCGAAGGTGCGCCGCCGGTCGTCATCATCAACGAAAGTTTTGCCCGCCGTTTCTACCGCGGCGATCAGAATCCTCTCGGCAAGCGGATCAGCGTTACGGGGCGCGAAGGGCCTCTGATGGAAATCGTCGGCGTCGCGCGCGATGGCAAGTACAACACTCTGGGCGAAGCGCCGCTGCCGTACTTTTACCTGCCGCACGATCAGCACCTCAGTACGGAAATGACGCTGCTCGCGCACACCGCCGCAGACCCGCGAACATTGCTCGGTGCGGTGCGCGGTGAGATTCGCGCGCTCGACAAAAACCTACTCGTCTCAAACGTGCAAACACTGAACGAGCACATCGGCGGCGCGCTCCTCGTGCCGCGCGGCGCGGCGGCGCTGTTGGGCATCTTTGGAATGCTCGCGCTGCTGTTGGCCTCCGTCGGACTCTTCGGTGTGATGAGTTATTCGGTGGTGCGCCGCACCCGCGAGATCGGCATCCGCATCGCCCTCGGCGCGCAGACGAGTGATGTGCTCAAACTGGTGATGATCGAAAGTTTAGGACTCGTCTTAAGCGGAGTCGTGCTCGGTCTCGTCGCCGCCTTCGCCGTCACGCGCGTGCTCGGGAGCCTGCTCTACGGCGTCAGCCCAATCGACCCGATGACGTTCGCGGGCGTCGTCACGCTGCTCGTCGCCGTCGCCATGCTCGCCAGCTTCATTCCGGCGCGCAGAGCCGCGAAGGTAGACCCGATGGTCGCGCTCAGATACGAATGAAACCGGGGCCGGGAGTCGGGGGCCGGGAGCCGGTCAAGAAATGATCATCAGCCCCCGACCCCTCTTCAGTGGAGGTGAATGATGCAAACAC
>JBPCPQ010000466.1:0-6992 GCA_050999015.1 Pyrinomonadaceae bacterium
CGCTCAATGCCTCCGCTCAGGTCGCTGACGCTCCCCGTACTGCACTGGCTACCTAGAGGGCGCGCGCCGCAATCAAAGCGATGGCTCTTTCTCCCAACACACGACTCGGACGCTACGAGATTCGCTCGCTGCTCGGCGCGGGCGGGATGGGTGAAGTTTAACTGGCTTATGATGCCAGCCTGCGCCGTCTCGTCGCCGTCAAGCTGCTCCCCGCCGAGTTCACACAGAACCAGACGAATCTCCACCGCTTCGAGTTGGAGGCCTACGCTGCTTCTTCACTCAATCATCCGAACATCCTGACCATCTACGAGATCGGCGAACAGGACGGCCACCACTTCATCGCTACTGAATACGTCGAGGGCGAGTCGCGGAGCGAGACCTGCGGATGCTGAAAGTGAAACAGAAGATCGGTGGGTGCTTCCGCACGGACAAAGGGGCGAAAGAGTTTTGCCGGCTGCGGAGTTATGTCTCGACGATGACGAAGCAAGGTTGGGGAGTGCTGGACACAATCGGAAGTGTTTTTGCCGGGAAGATCATCATGCCCGCCCTTCGCTGCTAACGCCTATCCAAGCACAGCCCACCAAGGAAACATGCGCGCATGAAGAAAGTATAGGAGAGCTAATCAACAGGTCTATGACCTGAATAGCTGCGATGAATCGTTGTTTCTCCACCACCGATGAAAATGGGCATTCTACTGGAATCAACAACTTAGGGAACACTTTCATAGCAGTCACGGTGGAATCAAGTGGAAGTAAGGCAGACATTCCTGCCCGTTCTGAGCGCACCGACGTGAACAATGCACGCGCTGACAATTATAGCTTTCAAGAAAAAGAATGAGCCACGAATGAACACGAATGGAAGACCAGCCGCACCGGGAGTGACGCGCCGGAAGCTGTTGAGTACGTGTTGATCTTCTTCATTCGTGCAGATCGGTGTTCATTCGTGGCTGAATTCTCTTGAGGTCTATAGTTGCCGGGCAGGAATGCCTGCTCTACTTCGAGCATCATCACCGAAGCATAGTAGAATAGAGCGGTAGATGAAAGCTTCTTCAGGCAACAACGCCGTCACACTTTACGTCGTCCCCGGATGCCCGCTCTGCGCGCAGGCCCGCGCGCGGCTTGAAGGGCACGGCATCCCTTACGCCGAGCGTGACGTTGCGCAAAACTTCGGAGCGCTGCGTGCGATGTATCAATTGACGGGGCAGCGATACGTGCCGGTGTTTGCGAGCAATGGTCGCGCCCTCGTGCGGCCTTCTGACGGTGAGTTGAGAAAGTTTCTACTCGGCTGAGCGACCTTAACTGTGCGATGCGATTTTCACGGGTGCAATTGATCGGCGCGCTCCTGTTGCTGTTGCTCATCTGGACGGTGATTGTTTTTCGCCTCTCCTTTCCCCGCCTGTGAACTCATCAATCAACTTACAAAAACGGATCGTCGCCGTCCTCGGCCCGACCGCATCCGGCAAGAGCGCGCTGGGAATTGAATTAGCATTGCGCACCGGCGGCGAGATCATCAACTGCGATTCGGTTCAGGTGTACCGCGAGATAGAGATTGCGACCGCCAAAGTATCCGTGAGTGAATGGCGCGGGGTGCCGCACCACCTGCTCGACGTTGTGTCGCCGCACGTCAACTACACCGCCGGCGAGTGGGCACGTGCCGCGACTGAGAAAATCGAAGACATTGAGAGTCGCGGGCGAGCGCCGATAATTGTCGGCGGAACCGGGCTTTACCTGCGTGCTCTGCGTCAGCCTTTCTTCGCCAGCCCGCCGACCGACGAGGGTCTGCGACGACGACTCACAAAAACTAGAGAGCGTCGCGGAGCCGAGTACCTTCATGCTCTCTTGCGCCGTCTCGATTCGGAGTCAGCCCGGAGACTTTCGACGCGCGATTGGTCGCGCGTTCAACGCGCGCTGGAAGTGCGCCTGCAAACTGGAAAGCCGATGTCGGCGCAATTACCGGCGCGTCCCGCCGCGCCGCCTTTTGCCGGACGTATTTACCCAATCGCAATCCTTCCGCCGCGAGAAAAGCTCTACCGCCGCATTAACGAGCGCGCCGAAGCGCACTTCCGCACCGGGCTGGTGGATGAAGTGCGCGGCCTTTTGGAGCGGGGCGTGCCACCCCGCTCCAACGCGCTCGGCGCGCACGGCTATCGTCGCGTCGTCGAATACCTCGGCGGCGCGCTGAGCCTTGAGAGCGCCGTCGAGCAGACAAAGCTGGACGTGCGGCATTACGCCAAAAGACAACTCACGTGGCTGCGCCGCGAGCCGGGCGTTGTCTGGTTTGAAGGCTTCGGCGACGACCCTCGATTGCAACAGCGAGTTTTCGATCATCTGTCAAAAAAGTGATGAGTGCTGAGTGATGAGTACTGAGAGGAAAAGCTTCGACTCAGCACTCATCACTTAGTACTCAGTACTTTTTATTGCTTGTCACTCCACTGAGGCGTGGTGTAATCTGACCTTCCCTAATCCGTTATAAAAATCGGTGTGGAGTCAAAGGTGGATACAAAGTCATCTCCCCAGAACATTCAAGACGCCTTCCTGAACACGGCACGCCGCGAAAGAGACGCGGTGACGATCTACCTGATGAATGGCGCTAAACTGTCGGGGCGTATCAAGAGTTTCGATAAGTTTTCGGTGCTGCTCGAATCCGGTTCGCAGGAGCAACTAATCTTTAAGCACGCGATCTCGACCATCCTGCACGCCCGGCGCGCAGGCGGTGATGCGCGCCCGACAGCACACGGCTCCGATGCGCCCGGCACGGACACGCCGCCCGACACGCACAGTCGTTCCTGAAAGCCTTCCCGATTTCCTCCTCTGTTTCACGGAGACATCATCGTTGGCCTCCGCTTTTATCACCTTTGAAGGTATTGATGGGTGTGGCAAGTCCACGCAACTGCGCATGCTTGCGGGTGAGTTGCGCGTGCGCGGGCATGAAGTCGTGACGACACGCGAGCCGGGCGGCACGTCGCTCGGCATGCGCTTGCGCGAAGCCCTGCTCGACGCGGAGCAGCAGGTTGATCCGCTCGCGGAACTTCTCCTCTACGCCGCCGACCGCGCCCAACATGTGCGCGCCCTTGTCAAACCCGCGCTCGAATCGGGGCACATCGTCCTTTCCGACCGTTATGCTGATGCGACCGTCGCTTATCAGGGCGGCGGGCGCGGCTTTCCTCCGCTTCTTATTTCTGAGGTGATCGCGCTCGCCACCGACGGGCTACAGCCCAACCTGACTCTTCTTTTTGACGTACCTGTTGAAGAAGGTCGGCGGCGCGCGAGCCAACGCATGCACAAAGACGGCGAAGCGAATGACCGCCTCGATCTCGAAGACCCCGCATTTCACCGCCGGGTGCGGGAAGCTTACCTGCGGATTGCGGATGCTGAACCGGAGCGCGTCCGCGTGGTAGACTCCCGCGCCTCCGTCGAAGAAACGCACGCCGCCGTGATGAAGGTCGTTACGTCCAGTTTGAATTTGCGATTTTAGATTTGCGATTTGCGACTGAAAGAAATAGCTTGTGCATTCGCATCGTTAAATCGCAAATCCAAAATTGGCAATCGAAAATCCCCATGCTCTCCCGACTCACAGGAAATCAGCAGACCAAAGAAGTTCTCCACCGGATGCTGACCCATAAGCGCGTTCCGGGAGCGATGATCTTCGCGGGCGAGGAAGGAATCGGCAAAAAGCTTTTCGCGCTCGAAGTGGCGAAGGCGCTGAACTGCCGCACGCCCGTCGGAGTAGAAGCCTGCGATAAGTGCTCCGCGTGTGTCCGCGCGGGAACCTTCACGCTGCCCGCGCCGGACGACGCCGAAGCGAACAAGCAAATCCTCTGGAGCGGGCACCGCGACGTGGGGCTGGTGCGCGCCGCCGGGCGATTCATCACTGTTCCGCAGATTCGTGAGATCGAGCGCGAGACGAACTACCGTCCGTTCGAGGGCACGGCACGTTTTTTTCTAATCGAGGACGCGGACAGACTGAACGAAGCCTCGTCCAACGCGCTACTGAAGACGCTCGAAGAAGTGCCGCCGACATCCTACCTGATACTCATCACCGCGCGACCGTCGAGCCGTCTGCCGACGATCCGCTCGCGTTGCCAGACGATCCGCTTTGCCCCGCTCGCCGCCGACGAGATTGAAAGTTTTTTGATCGCGCGCGGCAAGCGCTCCGGCGAAGAGGCACGGCTCGCAGCTCAATTTGCGGGCGGGCGCTTGGGTGCGGCGCTTGAGATTAGCGTGGATGATTATCGCGCCGGGCGCGAGTTGATGATGGGTGTGATCGAAGCGCTCACGGTCAACGCCGACCGCGTGCGACTGCTGCGCGCGGCGGAAGAACTAAGCGACGCGAAAAATAAAGAGCATTACGAGCCGCGCCTTGACGTGCTTCAGACGCTCGTTCACGATTTATGGCTGCTGACACTTAATTTCCCAGAAGCTAAAATCATCAACGAAGATTTACGCGAACAACTCACACGGTTGAGCAACCTCGTCGCAAGCAATCGCGTCGCCGCGTGGCTGAGTCGCATTGAAGAATTGCGCGGGCAATTGGCAGTCAACATCAACCGCCGCGTCGCCACCGACGCGCTCCTGCTTTCGATGGCGGCGGAAGACATTCGCAGGTAAACGTCGGGCAGTGTACTGACCGTAGCTCGCCGTTCGCTGCCGCTCTTTATTTCAAGCATAGTAATGCGGATCATCCTCAGAAAGGGAGAGACCTTTTATGTCGCAACAATTCGATAATGGTGGCCGGAAGAAAGGGCGGGTGCTGATCGTTGATGACAATGCTGACTTGCACGAATTGATCGGAGCCGCGCTCACCCGCGATGGTTACGAGGTCTCAGACGCCCGCGACGCGCTTGAGGGACTTAGGATGCTCCGCGAAATCAATCCGCAAGTCGTGCTGCTCGATATTATGATGCCCGGAATGGACGGCCTTGAGATGCTTTCCCGCGTGCGCGAGCACGACAAGCATCTGCGCGTCATTATGATGACGGCGATGTCCACGCCCGGTGCAGTCGTGCAGGCGATGCGCGCGCAGGCGTGCGACTTTCTCGCCAAGCCGTTCGATATGCAACAGCTTCTCTCCGCCGTCAAATCTGCCGTCGAGATGGAGCCGCAGGAGATTTCGATTGAGGTGTTGTCGGCGCGTCCCGAATGGATCGAGTTGCGCGTTCCCTGCACGATGGCGGCGATTGATCCGCTCGAACGTTTGATGGGCCAGCTTAAAACCGACCTTCCGCCCCAGACGCGCGAGAGCGTGACTTATGCTTTCCGCGAGATGCTCAGGAACGCCATCGAGCACGGCGGCAAGTATGATCCGACGCAGCGCGTCGAGGTCGGCTACATCCGCTCGCCGCGCATGATCCTCTACCGCATCAAAGACCCCGGCGAAGGATTCCCCGTCGAATCGCTCTACCACGCCGCGATTCTCAACCCCGAAAACGACCCGATGCAGCACGAGCGCGTGCGCGAACAGATGGGTCTGCGCCCCGGCGGCTTCGGCATCCTCATCGCCCGCAATATGGTTGACGAGATGATCTACAACGAGCGTCATAACGAAGTCGTGCTCATCAAGTACCTCGACACCGCAGACGTTCCCGCCTCAGTTTCGACTCCCTAAGAGGTGACACAAGATGGCACTACCCAAATCAGAATCGTTGTATTCGATTGAAGAGTATTTGGAACTCGAACGTCGCTCCGAAGAACGTCATGATTAGATGTTCCGACAAAGTTAGAGATGCAAAGGCAGAGCATCTCGGCTAAAGTTAATGTGTGAAAATCAACTGCCTCAAACGACACTCTGCCGCGACCATTAAAGCACTGTTCGGTTTGAAACCGAAAGTCTTAGCCGAAGTCATGTTTCTCGTGCTGCCGGAGTTGGAGCGGTGCCGGACTGAACGATTACAACAGCGCGCCAAGCGCAAGCGCGCCTTTATCGCGCATGACGGGCGACCACGCGAAGTCCAACCCTATCAGAAACTGTTGATGTGTCTGCTCTACCTGCGCCATAACACGAGCCATGAAGTGATCGGCAGGATGTTTTCTTTCAGTGCCGACACCGCGGAGAACGCTTTTGCCGAAGTGCTGCCCCTCTTGCGCGATCTGTTCCCCAACCAGAAGTGGGAAGCGGAACGTCGCCATCGGCGCGGCGAGGAGAAGTGGACGCCCGCAAAAGTTGAACGAGTGATCATTGATAGCTTTGAAACTCCGATCAGAAGACCAAGTAACAATGACCGGCAGAAGCGATATTATTCGGGTAAGAAGAAGCGCCACACGCTGAAGACACAAATAGCGACTGATCACAAAGGTGCGGTGCTGTGTGTCGGCAACACGCATCGTGGGCCACAAGCAGACATCAAAGTTTATGAAGAAGATGAGCTTTCAAGTGTCATCAAAGAGATCGCGAAACTGGGTGACAAAGCGTATTGCGACCAGAAACATCCAGAGATTGTGACTCCACACAAGAAGCCGAAAGGCAAAGAGTTGACCGAGGAACAAAGAGCGGAGAACAAATTGCTAGCCAGCCAAAGAGTTTACGTCGAGCATGGGATTAGAAGAGTCAAGGGCTTCAGAATTGTGAGAGATGAATATCGGATGGCGGTGGGATTGTTTGGAGCGGTGACATCGGCGGTCGTCGGGTTGATTCAGTTTTCGCAGATCGTTGGATAGAAGCCGCTCTCAGGAGAAGTGTGCCTGCCGATTGACAGGCCGAGCGGAGCCTATCTCTTTTAGACTTTGTCGGAACATCTAATACCTTGATGGATTCATTTGGCTGATGGCCGGCGAGAGCGGCGCGCACGCCGACATCTGCACGAATCTGACGCGCATCGTCAGCACGCAACTGTTAGGCACACGTTGCCGCGCCAGATCGAAGGACACGAAGGTTCGCAACGGCCCCGCGCCCCGCTCGCGCCGCGCCACAAAGGGGCTGTTTTCTTACCCCGATTTGGTAGTGATTTGCGATGAGCCGCAGTATCAGGATAAGCACCGCGATGTCGTCACCAACTC
>JBPCPQ010000288.1:0-3949 GCA_050999015.1 Pyrinomonadaceae bacterium
TGACATTCAGACCTTTATTGAGCGTGACGTTGTCGGCGGCGTTCTGGTCTTTTTCAAGCGTCCGGGTGTCGTCGAACTTGAGCACTTCTTTGCCGTTGAGATAGACCTTCGCTTGATCGTTGCTGCCCATCTGTAGCTTGAGACCTTTCATCTCCGCGTCGGCGTTGAGATAGGCGACGGCATAACCGACGACATCTTCCGTCTGGCCCCCGGCGACGAACTGCCCGAAGTCAACAAAGTAGTCGGTCGTCTGATGTGACTTCCAAACCATCTCCTTGCCGCCGATCATCACTTTGTCGCCGGCTTTGGGTTTAATCATCGCCTCATCTTTGATCTGCTGCTTGCCAATCTCGGTAGCGCCGCTGTCTTCGCTCTCGGCGGGGATGGGTGCGAGGACGAGCCAGTTGCGGATGAAACCCTCGCCGTCAACGCTAGCAGTCTCCTGCGCGCGGACGGCAGTAATAATCATCAACATTAGGGTAAGAGACAGAATGAGTTTCGTTTTCATCGTGCGGATTCTCCTTTGAAAGTAGCTGTCAGCTTTCAGCCGTCAGCGTGTTCGTTGTGTTCGGTGGCGACGGCCGTCAACCTAAATGGCGACTTTTAATTTTGAGGTGTACCTGAGTGACTAATGCCGGGGAGTTGGACGCGGGGAAGATATGCGGGGCGGGCAGGGAAAGTCAATGACGACAATCATCTCAGTTCACGTCGTCGAGTTTTTCCTTGTCAATCTGCCAAATTTCTTTCTGCGTCGTGTAGACGAGAACGCACAGCGCGACGAGTGAGCCGGCGGCAACATACGGCAGCGCGACGACCATCTTTCTCGTGCCGAACATAATCAGCAGAGCGTTGATGACAATGATCGCGACGCGGAACTCGGTCGGCCCCATTTTGAGATGACTGATGCTGAACTTTCCCGTCGCGGCGAAGGCGAGGAACGAATGAATCATGAATCCGGCGTACACCGCGAGGAGGAAGAACAAGTGATAGCGCGAACTCTCCGGCAGGATCATCGCGTAAGCGGTGAGCACCGCGCATAGGAATACATAGTCGAGAAAGTGGTCGGTGTAAAAGCCCCACTTCACGAGGCCGGTGTTGCGATACTTGCCGACTTTGCCGTCGAAGAAGTCGGTCAGGTACTGAAAGACGACGGTCAACGAAACGAGCCACAGCCAGCGGATGTCGCCCGCCGCGAGAAAGCCGAAGCCGACGATTAACGCGCACCACAGAAGCGTCAACCACGTCAGATGATGTGTCTCCAGCCAACCCGGAATTTTCGGAACGACGAATGTTGCCATCCGCCTTTCAAGCGGCGAGATGAGCGAAGTGCCGGTCTTCACGGCACCGGCGAACTGTTGTTTTGACATACTTGGTTTTCAGATGATTTGACGTGACAAAATCGGGCGGCGGAAATGTGCCGCGCACTACTTTTTACACCGTCCGCGCGGATTCTTCATTGACGCCTCGGAAAAAGAGTGCAATTCGCACGCCGCGAACATGCCTTATGTCATTTGCTTTGTTTGACTCTAATGACGCTTGAGGACGGAGAAGCGTTTTGCGTCATCTGTAAGGGAAATGCTGCGGCATGGGGAACACACAAAGGTTGACGAAAATCGGCGCCACCGGCTTTCACTTTTGCCTTCTGCCTTTTTACTTTTGCCTTCTCGCTTATCACTTCTCGCCGCGTGTTGTCTTCAGGGCTTTGATGAGCTGGCCGGCGGCTTCTTCCGCCCACACCAGATTTTTTTCGGTTTGCCAAACGATACGCGGTTGCCCGTTCGCTTCCGGGTCGTTGGTGATGACGAACATCTCGCCGTAAGGATAAATGCTTCCAAGCGAGCGGCGCATTTCCAGCACATTAAAAACAATAATAAACTCCGCCTCAGCCGTATCCTCAACCGCCGCCATGCTCTTATACTTGCGAATATACTTATTAAGTTTCTGGGCGATGACGAAGTAGGAGAGATGATGACGCGCGCGACGGTTGGCGGCCATTCTGTGTGCCGCTTCGAGCGCCGTCTTGGCCGCGTCGCGCACGTCAACGGTATTGCTTCTGCCGGTCAGCAACAGCACGCGACGCTTGTCTTTGACCTCCGACAGCGAGCCGGTGACGACAGCGTGACGCATGCCGGAGCCGTTCCCCTCTTGCGCAAAGGTCACACTTATACAGCCAAGCAGCAGGATTAAGAATAGAATCACTCTGGCCGCGTAATACATCAATTCGTCTTACCTTGTGTTAGCTACTTCTGCGAAATCACAACCTGCTCCATCGTGGGTGGAAGAGGATGAAACTCACTGTGCGAAAACCCCGCGTTGCGGAACATGCTTTCAAACTCACTAAAAGTGTAAGCGTCGCCGCTCGGCGTCGAGCCGAGCATCACGAGGCTGAACATCGCCGCGCCGGGGGGCGAGACGCGGTCTTCGTTCGGCACAAATTCGAGCGTCACCGCCCGCCCGCCTTCGCCGAGCGCGGCGTGGACTTTACGTAACAATTCCTCGCAAGTGGGCGCGTCGAAGTGGTGGAGAAAGTTGGTCAGCAGAATCACGTCGAAGCCCGTGCCGAACTCGACCTCGAAGGCGCTGCCGGGAAGAGTCGTAAATCGCTCGCTGACGCCGGCGGCGCGCGCATTTTCCTGCGCCACTTCGAGCACCTGCTGCCAGTCCTGCGCGACGACCTCGGCATTTGGATTAGCCTGCGCGAAAGCGATCCCGAACAACCCGTGGCCGGCGGCGATGTCGAGCACTTTCATCTTCTGCTTCGATTCGCCGATGACGAGTTGCGCCATCAGTTGTGCGGGCATCCCAATCAGCGGGGCCATGCCGCGCGCGAAATCAACCCACACCGGATTTTCGGGAGTGACTGTTCCCGCGTCTTTCATCACCGTCCCGCCTTTGCGGACGGCGGCGGCGATGTCTTTGAAACCGTCCGTCAGCAGCGGCGAGAGCAGGAACTCGGTCGCGCCGCCGACGTAGGCCGGCGAACGGCGGTCGAGAAACATCGACGAGTCGGGCGTCAATTCGTAGCGCCCGTCCTCCTTCGTGAGAAAGCCGATCACCGTCAGGTAGTCGCACAGAATACGCACGCCGCGCTCGGACGCCGCGCAACTCTGTGCGATGCTTTGCGCTGTTGCGTTTCCTTTGCCGATTGCCGTGAAGAGATCGAGGTCAATCGCGGCCTTGAGCGCCGCCGTGCGCTGGTGGGCGTTAATCGTATCGAAGAAAAGAATTGGTGACGGCTCAGAGGGATGCTGGGACATGGCTGTGCTCCGTTAGAATTTGGGCGTTGACTTACTTGCGGTTGACGATTCGTTGTTGGTTTCGCGGACAGCCTGCAATATATCCACAAGTGGGCCGGCGTTCAACCCGGCGCTTTGTAAATTCCGCCGCCGGACGTTAAAAGTAAAAGACGCAGAGCACGAATCACGGCCGAATTGATTGAGGTGCGGGAGGAGGTCGCCGAAAACTTTTCACTGTGAGCGGGCACACCCATAACGAACCTCCCGGTGGGCGACGCGCCGGAGCGATTTCGGCTAACGATGTCTCGATGCTGCTCGTCGTCCTGATCTGGGGCGCGAACTTCAGCATCGTCAAACTGGCGCTGGTGCAGATTCCGCCGCTCGCTTTTACGGCGCTCAGGTTCACCATCGCGTCAGCGCTGCTGATGCTGATTCTGCGCTGGCGTGAAGGGAAGACAAGCTTACCGCCCGGCACGCTCTGGAAATTAGTCTGGCTGGGCGTCGTCGGCAACACGCTTTACCAAGTCTTCTTTATCATCGGACTCTCTATCACGACGGCGGCGAACAGCGCACTGCTCGTCGCCACGACGCCGGTGATGGTCGCGCTTCTCGGCGCGTTGACGGGCGTCGAGCGTCTGACGCGCAATGTCGCCGCCGGAGTCGCGCTCGCCTTCACCGGCATCGCGCTCGTCATCGCGGCGCGCGGCATCACC
>JBPCPQ010000225.1:0-2755 GCA_050999015.1 Pyrinomonadaceae bacterium
CTCCGCGCTTCAGGGAAATACCGAGCCAATTGACGAGGCGCTCGCAAAGCTTAACGAGGCGCCGGCTCTCGACGACAACGCGAACCGCCTCCGCGAAGAGTTGCGCCTAATCGTCGTGCGTGCGCGAGATGTTGCCGGCATGAATGCTGAAACCGCTGCCGCCAAGAGCACGCGCGATGAAGTCGCCGCGTCGGTGATTAAAGATTTCAGGGCGTGGGAGGAGCGGCAACGCGAGTGGCTCAGAAACGACGCGCGCAACTATGGCCTCGCCATTCAGGAGGCGCAGGAGAAACCGGACGGCACGAACGAGGCCGGGAAGGGCGGCGACACGACTCCGCAACCGACAGACGAAAATCGCGCGCCTTAATGCACCGCTTGGCTATCGAAAGACAGGCAGAAGCCCGCGCGGAAGCTACGGCGTTTTATGTCGCGCCCGAAGAGACGCCCTTGCTGACGCGCGGGCTTCTGCCGTTCTGCTCGATTTTACAAAAACAGGAGAACGAGAAAGATGGAAATTAAGAAAGTCGGTGTGCTCGGCTGCGGCCTAATGGGTTCGGGCATCGCGCAGACCGCCGCCGCCGGCGGATTTGAAACAATCGTGCGCGAAGTTTCGGACGATCTAATCACTAAGGGCTTTATCGGAATTGATAAGTCGTTAGCGAAGTTTGCCGAGAAGGGGACGATCACCACCGACCAGCAACAGCAGATTCGTGGACGACTAAAAGGCACGACAAATTTCGCCGACCTCGCCGATTGCGACATCATCATCGAAGCGATCATCGAAAACCTCGACACCAAGCGCGACACTTACCGTCAGCTCGACGCGCTCTGTAAGCCCGAAACAATTTTCGCCTCGAACACGTCGTCACTCTCGATCACCGAGATGATGACCGCAACTTCAGCCGAACGACAGAAGCGTTTCATCGGTCTGCACTTCTTCAACCCCGTGCCGATTATGAAACTCGTTGAAGTGGTGCGGACGATTCTGACGGACGAAGAAGTTTATGAAGAGGCGGTCGAGTTCGGGAAGCGTCTCGGAAAGACGCCGGTGCGCGCGGGCGACAAGTCCGGCTTCATCGTCAACCGCCTGCTCGTGCCCTACATGCTCGACGCGATTCGCGCGCTCGAAGAAGGCGTCGGGAGCATCGTGGATATTGATAACGCGATGAAACTCGGCTGTGGCTATCCGATGGGGCCGTTCACGCTGGGAGATTTCGTCGGCCTCGACACGACATATTACATCGCCGAGATCATGTTCAATGAGTTCCGCGAAAAACGCTTCGCACCGCCGCCGCTCCTCAAGCGGATGGTCTTGGCCGGCCTCTACGGCCGCAAGTCCGGGCGCGGCTTCTACGACTACACCGCCGACCCGAAGAACCCGACGCCGATGACCCTAGTTTGAGAAAAGGGTAGGGGGGAAGGAAGGCGGAAGGCAGTGGGCAGAAGGCTGCCTCAAAATAATTTCAAATTCTAAATCTCAAATTTGAGATTCGCGGTTCGAAGCATCTCAAAATCTTTCACCGCCACTGCCCGCCGCCTTCTGCCTTCTTCTTTCACTTGTCACTTGTCGCGGCCTTTCATATACTGCCGGTGCCCTAATTTCTTAGACGAATCGGAGTCGCTACAAAGTCTTGCCGCCTGTCACACATCAGGGACGCTTGAACGCCGGAGGCTTTCGCTTCGCGGTGGTGTCGAGCCGTTGGAACGACTTTCTGACGGCGCGCTTGGTTGAAGGCGCGATGGATGCCCTCGAAAGATTGGGTGCGGACATGAACGCAGTCGAGCACTTCCGCGTGCCCGGCTCATTCGAGATTCCGCTGCTGGCGCGCAAGGTCGCGGGTCTGGGGCGGTTCGACGCCGTCGTTTGCGTGGGCACAATTATTCGCGGACAAACGCCGCACTTCGATTACATCGCCGGCGAGGTCACGAAGGGCATCGCGCAGGCCGCGATGGAGACTGGCGTGCCCGTGCTCTACGGCATCGTCACGGCGGACACGCTCGAACAAGCGATTGATCGGGCGGGAGTGAAGGCGGGCAACAAAGGTTTTGAGGCCGCGATGTCGGCGGTCGAGTTGGTTAATCTTTACAAGGAAGCGTTTTCAAAGTGATGAGTAATGGGTGATGAGTGATGAGATAAATCTTTTGTCTTTTCACTCATCCCCCATCACTCATCCCTCATCACTGGTGTTCTATGGGTTCGAGACGTAAGGCGCGCGAGTGCGCCTTGCAAATGCTCTTTGCGGCTGATGTCATGGGTACGCTCGGTGCCGATGAGTTGGTGCGCGCCTACTGGGACGAGTTGGGCGAGGCCGAGATGGACGAGACGGCGCGCGCTTTTGCAACGCGATTGACAATCGGCGCACTCGCGCATCTGCCCGAGCTTGACGACCGCATTCGCTCGCGCGCCGAGCACTGGCGCATCCCGCGCATGGCTATCGTTGACCGCAATGTTTTGCGCCTCTCCGTTTACGAATTTCTTTACGAGCCGACTCCCCGCACCGTCGCCATCAACGAAGCGCTCGAAATCGCGCGCCGCTTTTCGACCTACGAAGCCACACAATTCATCAACGGCATCCTCGATGCCGTCAAGCGCGACCTCGACCAAGAGCGCCCGCAGGAAGTGACCGACACAAGCGACGACTCCGAAAGCTCTACCGAAGATGAAGGCGGCGAGCGCACCGCTTCAGCTTGAAAATAGAGGTCGGTGGAAAGCGGTTCGCCGGGAGCGCGGGCATCCTTGCCCGCCATGAGCGCG
>JBPCPQ010000214.1:0-5806 GCA_050999015.1 Pyrinomonadaceae bacterium
ACGAAGTGATTCTGTCGCACACGAACGAGAACGAATACGTTTCGTTCGCCGGCAACCGTAAGTCGGAGGCCTTACAGGATCGCATTATCCTCGTGCGCGTGCCTTACAATTTGCGCGTCTCGCAGGAAGAGCGGATTTATTACAAACTGCTCAATCAATCCGAAGTTCTGCGTAACGTCCACATTGCGCCGAACACT
This sequence comes from Pyrinomonadaceae bacterium, assembly GCA_050999015.1. GTDB lineage: Bacteria > Acidobacteriota > Blastocatellia > Pyrinomonadales > Pyrinomonadaceae > JBPCPQ01. The sequence continues at coordinate 198 of JBPCPQ010000214.1, forward strand.
CTGCGGGTCGCCGCGATGTTCGCGGTGATGACGCGCCTCGAAGAGCCGAAGCGCGCCAATGTTGACATCGCCAAGAAGATGAAGCTTTACGACGGCGAAGACGTGGAAGGCTATAAGTCGAAGGACGTGCGAGAGTTGAGGGACGAGACGGTGCGCGAAGGAATGGACGGCATCTCCCCGCGTTACATCATCAACCGCCTGTCCTCGGCGCTCGTGCGCGACGGTGTGACCTGCATCAATCCGATTGACGCGCTGCGGACGATCAAGAGCGGCTTCGAGCAGCACACCGGCATCAACGCCGAACAGCGCGAGCGTTACCTGAATCTGATCTCGGCGGCGCGCAAAGAGTACGACGAGTTGGCGAAGACCGAAGTGCAGCGCGCTTTCGTCTACTCGTTTGAAGAGATGGCACGGACGATGTGCAACAACTATCTCGATAACGTCGAGGCTTATTGCAACAAAGAGCGCATCAAAGACCCGATTACCGAAGAAGAGATGGAGCCTGATGAGAGCCTGATGCGCTCCATTGAAGAGCAGATCGGGGTTTCGGAAAACGCGAAGAACACATTCAGGCAGGAAATTTTGATTCGCATTTCTTCTTATGCGCGTAAAGGCAAGGCTTTCGAGTACATGTCGCACGAGCGTTTGAAGGAGGCGATTGAGAAGAAAATCTTCGCCGACCTGAAAGACGTGGTGAAAATCACGACCTCGGCGAAGACGCCCGACCCCGACCAACTTCGCCGCATCAATGAAGTCGTGGATCGTCTCGTCAAAGATGGCGGCTATTGTCCCGTCTGCGCCAACGAGCTTCTGACTTACGTCGGCACGCTGCTATCGCGCTAGGGGCGCGGGCTGTCTCGTGAGCGCCCGACCGCACTAAAACATCAAATAGACGCCCGCGCTTTTCTTCGAAGAAGGCGCGGGCGTTTTGTTGATGAGTTAGAATACCGATATGAAGAAACGCTACTTGATTGCGGGCGCTTACGGATTGGCGGGCGCGGCGCTCGCGGCGAAGCTCATCAGCCGACCGCGCGATGTCGAATGGGAGGAGCACGCCGCGAAACTGCACCACGCCGATTGTTCGCGCTTCGTCGAAGTGGACGGGGTGCGCGTGCATTACCAGGAGGCGGGCGATTCCGCCGCGCCGCCGATTCTGCTGATTCACGGATTCTGCGCCTCGACATTCGTGTGGGGCGACGTGCTGCTGCCGATTGCGCGGATGGGTTATCGCGTCGTCGCGCCTGATCTAATCGGCTTCGGATTTTCCGGTAAACCCCGGCGCGGCGAGTACACGATTGATTCGCAGGCGCGCATGATCGTCCGCCTGATGGACGAGTTACGAATTGATCAAGCGGCGCTCGTCGGGAGTTCTTACGGCGGCGCGGTGGCGATGACCGTCGCGCTCGATTACCCGGAGCGCGTCAGGCGTCTGGTGTTGGTTGATCCGGTGTCAAACGACGACGTGAAGAATCAGCGTCTGCTGCGGCTCGCCGCGTCGCCGCTGATGGGCGACTTGATTTCGCCACTCATCATTGATTCGCGCCGGTTGATGAAGTGGCGGATGGGCAAGGTTTACGCCGACAATAACGCACACCTGTTCGACGCCGCGAGGATGGACGCGCATCATTTGCCGTTGCGTTCCGCGAACACGCAGCGCGCCGTGCTGACGACGCTCAGGCGCTGGAATGCCGGGCGCATTGAGCGCGACGCGCACCGCGTTACACAGCCGACTCTACTCATCTGGGGCGAAGACGACCGCGACATTCCGCTCCGGCACGGCGAGCGACTTCACGCGCTGATGCCGAACTCGCGCCTCGTCGTGTTTCGTGCTTGCGGCCATCTGCCGCAGGAAGAGCGCCCCGACGAATTCGCCGGCTTAGTCGCCGGCTTCTGTAAAAGCGGTGATAGGTGATGGGTGATAAGTGAGGAGAGAGCTTCACTCCGGCCACTTATAACCTATCACCTATCACGAGGTTTTAAGATGTCCATACAGCGCAACGACTGGTCTTTGCAGCGCAAAGGCATCATCGATCAGGAGCGACACAAGGAGCGCGTCAAAGAGGCGATCAGAAAGAACCTCGGCTCCATCGTCTCCAACGAATCCATCATCCTCTCGGACGGGCGGCGCACCGTCAAAGTCCCGATCCGCTCGCTCGACGAATACAAGTTTCGCTTCGACCACCGCAAGCGCAAGCAGGTCGGGCAGGGAAACGGGAAGACGCGCGTCGGCGACGTAATCGCGCGCGAGGGTCAGCCCGGTCAGGGACAAGGATCGGGACAGCCCGGACAGGAAGCCGGCGCGGATTACTACGAAGCCGAAGTCAACATTGACGAACTCGCCGCGCTCATCTTTGAAGACCTAAATCTCCCCTTCCTTGAAGAGAAAGCGAAGAAGGCCGTGCAGGCCAAGACAACGCGCTTCAACGAGATTCGCCGCACCGGTGTGATGGCAAACCTCGACAAGCGCCGCATGATTCTGGAGAACATCAAGCGCAACGCGCGCGAAGCGAAGCGCGCCCGCTTCGGCGACGTGAAGAAAGAAGACCTGCGCTTCAAGACGTGGGAGGACGACCACCGCTACGAATCGAACGCCGTCGTGATGGCAATTATGGATGTTTCGGGATGTTTCACCGCCGGCCACTTAATCGAAATGGCCGACGGCTCTTACAAAGACATCGCGGAAATTCAGCGAGGCGATCACGTTACCTGCGTTGATTTGAATACCTACGAGAAAACCGCCTCGAACGTATCGGCAACTTTCACCAAAACAGCGGCGCGCACACACGTCATTGAGTGCGAAGACGCGACGCTGCGGGCCACGCCCGCCCACGTCTTTTTTGTTTACGACGAATCCGGTAACAGGCTCGTCGAAAAACGGGCCGACCAATTAGCTGAGGGAGACAAGTTGGTTCTGGTCAATGCGTGGGGGCACTCGGAAGGGACGGCGCGACCGTTGCGAACTTTGATAGGCGAGCGAGCCTACTCGCATAGGGTTTCGCAATCTTTCGCAAGTGTCTCTCAGGTCGGTGTTAGTGAACGTGCGACTGTCCAGAGAGTATTGGATAGTCAGCTTGTTGTCTCGAAAATCAAAAGCATCCGTGTGATAAATGATTCGGTGCGCGTCTATGATTTTGAAGTGGCCGGTCATCACAACTACATTGTTGACGGAATACTTAGCCACAACAGTATGGGCGAATTTAAGAAGTATATCGCGCGGTCGTTCTACTTCTGGATGGTGCGGTTCCTGCGCACGAAGTACGATAACGTTGACATCGTTTTCATCTCACACCATACCGAGGCAAAGGAAGTCACCGAAGAACAGTTCTTCACGCAGGGCGAATCGGGCGGAACGGTCGTCTCTTCGGCGTACCAACTCGCGCTCGACATTATTAAAAGCCGCTACCCCCCCGGCGACTGGAACGTCTACCCGTTTCACTTCTCCGACGGCGACAATTACTACTCCGACAACGAAGAGGCGGTGCGCCTCGCCGACGAGATGATCACGACCTGCAACCTCTTCGGCTACGGCGAGATCGGCGAGGAGGGGACGTCCGGTTACCGCCGCTCGTCGGGCGCACTGCTCTCCATCTTCAACGACCGCCTGAGCCGCAAGGAACGCTTCATCGGCGTCCGCATTGACGATAAAGAGGATGTCTATCCGGCGCTCAAACAGTTCTTCGGGCAGCGGGGGATTGAAGCATGAGTAGGACAAGTGAAGTGTCCTCTTTCAAGATGAAGAGGCCGTGCTGTCTCTCCTCAAAACTTGTGCCCACAGGAAAGTTCTTGCCTAAAATTTGCTACCTCTCAAGTCTCCTGTCGGCGGTCAGCTTGAAAACTCACCGGCCCTGTTAGAAAAAACTTCATCCGAAAAAATCGTTATAAATCCAAGTTTTCGTATCTTTGCTTCCTTAGCCGTTTTCAGGTTTTCCCCGCCCGTATCTCTAATCCTAATCATGTTCTCTATTTAGCGGTTTCACCAGTGTGTTCAAGGATAGAGGCATGGCTTTTGATGGTGCTCATTGCGAAGTCACTTGTAGCTTCCACTTGCCAAGATTCCTTTTGTCAAATGTCTTTTTAACCACAGTTCATGAGGGGTGAAGACCCAACGGAGTTGAATAAATCTACTTTCAAGTGATAGCTCTGCACGCGATTCGCCGAGAGGCAGGGGAGAGCCTTCGAGCAAATGTTTCTTTTGGTTTTGACGCCCAAGCGTCAAGAAGGAGGTTTTGAATGACATTCTTGTTACAGTGTTGGGCGGCGGCGCGTCCCGTCGGGTATGTGCTCACAGCCCTCTTTGTGCTGGCGATATTTTCGGGCGCGGCGTTTGCACAAACCGAGACCGGCCAGATCACCGGCAAAGTATCCGACCCGAACGGCGCGGTAGTTTCGGGCGCAAGTGTTTTAGTAAAGTCCGTAGATACGGGACGTGAGATTACCGCCACGTCGAATGACGAAGGATTTTACACCGTCACGAATCTTCAGCCCGGTCTTTACGAAATAACAACCAATTCAACCGGCTTCGCTCCCAGCGTGCAGCGTGCGCAGATCACAGTGGGCGCGAAGTTATCAATTGACGCGCTGCTTTCGGTGACGACTGTCGGCGGTGATGTCGTTAACGTAATCGCCGGCGAGGGCGGCGTCGAAATCAACACGACGGATCAGCAATTGTCCGACATAGTCAGCAACACGCAAATCCGCGAGTTGCCGACCCTTACCCGCAACCCATATGACCTTGTTGGTATCGCGGGCAACGTGACCCCCGATAGCGCTGCGCGCGGCACCGGCTTCGCCATTAACGGCCAGCGTTCGGCGAGCACGAGTATTCTTCTCGATGGCGCTGAAAACGTTGACAACTTTACCGCCTCAGTTGGTCAATCGGTACCGCTCGATTCCGTGCAGGAATTTCGCGTCATCACCGGAAACTTCTCGGCCGAGTATGGGCGCGCTTCCGGCGGCATCGTCAACGTCGCAACCATCTCCGGCAGCAACGATTTCCACGGAACAGCGTATGCCTTCAACCGCATCTCAAAGCTGGCATCGAACGGTTTTAACAACAACGCGTTTGAGATTCCGAGACAGGTGTTTACGCGCAACCAGTTCGGCTACTCGGCGGGTGGCCCGATTTTCAAGAATAAGCTTTTCTTCTTTAGCAGCACGGAGTGGACCCGTGTCCGTAGCGGCGGCGCGCGCGTCGCCTTCATTCCGACCTCAGAGTTCATCGGTGCAAGCAGCGCCGCGACGCGGGCGTTCTTTGCTCCTTATCAGATAGGGGGCACAACCGGCATAACACGTACAGCCTCTCAAGTGCTCACGGAGTTCGGCGGCGCATCTTCTTTCGCGCCCACGCCCAACGCGCCGGCAAACGCCTTCTTGACGTTCGCGCAGGCCAATCCTAACACCCCGGTTTTCCAACAGGTAACCTACTCCACGCCGGCAGACGTGGGCGGCGGCCTTCCGCAGAACCAATACCAGACGGTGGCACGCATAGACTATAACCTGAGCGACAAAACTCAGATTTATGGTCGCTATGCTCTGCAAGACCAAGTGCTCGCCGAGGGCACGAACGCTTTTAGCCCGTACCAGGGATTCAGTACCGGCTCTACCAACTT
>JBPCPQ010000156.1:0-5194 GCA_050999015.1 Pyrinomonadaceae bacterium
GAGCAAGCACTGCTTAAGTTTGAGCAGGTGCCGCAGGAGATTCTCGCGCTATGCAGTCTGCCGGAGGAACTGGCGCTGGCGGCCTGAAGCGCTATTTCATAAAAACATTATCTTGAATGCTATAGAATGTGTTCGGAGGTAAACACATGAGCGGAACTATTGATCCTGACACGGCTACCGACGATACCTTCAACTATGAAGAAGCCGTCGGTCAGATGCTTGACGAAATAAGGCAAGCCAACGAAAAGATGGAGCGCGACCAGGAAGAGATTGAACGGCTGAAGGCAGAAACGCGCGAAATTCTAGCAAGATTGAAAGCTGCCTGATGCTATGTGGGGTAAACTCTACGAAGCCGTCAAGCAGGTAATGCTTTTAACGCATAAGACGGAGCAGAACCGCGAAGAAATCAAAGCATTGCGGCAGGAGGTTCGTGATTTGACGCGCGCGGTGGAGCGGTTGGTTTACGAGATAAATCGCGTAAGCGAAAAAGACGACCACGAGCGCGAGAAAATCACCCTGCGACTTGAAAACGAGTTGCTCAGATTTGAGCGGCGCTTGCCGACAGGTAAGAGAGGCGAAGAGCCGACTGACAAAGAGTAAAGCTCTCGCCTCACGCCAAAACTTTCCTTTAGACTGTCACCACCTCTCACAATCGCCTAAAGCAATTTCTTCAAGTGGGTGATGTTCTCTTCAACCGCCCGGTCGTACTCCGCCGCGCTGATGAGACCTGAGCCGTGATCCTGAATGAACTTCAGGTCGCTCGCGGTGAATTCCATATCGTCTTCGCGCTTCTCGGACAGCTTCGTGCTCGGAGTGCGGTCAACGGGGAGGACGAACTCAGCCGTCAGGTGGCCGGTGTAATTAATTTCTTTGAATGTGTTGAGGACGGCTTGCCAGTCGTAGCGCCCCTGTCCGGCGGGCTTGCGGTTGTTGTCAGCAACGTGGAAATCAACGAGGCGGTCGCCGGTCGCGCGGATCGCGTCGAACGGGTCAACCTCTTCGATGTTGATGTGAAAAGCGTCGAGCACGACGCCGACGTTGCGGCCCACTTCGTCGGCGAGCGCGAGCGCCTGATCGTGGCGGTTAATCAGGTAGGTTTCAAAGCGGTTGAGCGGCTCAATGCCGATTCTCACATTATTCTCGAGCGCGAAGTCGGCGACTTCTTTCAACGCCTCGACGAGCCACGCCCACTCCTCGGACGGTGAGCGCATCGGCTTGACCTTGCCGACCGTCGAAGGCACGACGCAGAAGATTGAACCGTTCAACTCACGAATCATCTTGATCGTGTCTTTCATGTAAGCGACGGTGCCGACGCGCACATACTTGTCTTCGTGTACGAGGTCGCGCCCCTCGGTCATGATCGTCACGCCGCCCCAGCACTCCAAACCGAATTTGTCGAGCAGGCGGCGCACCTCGCCGGTATCATAGCGCGCCGGCTCGCCGCTGATCTCGATGCCGTCGTAACCGAACCGGCGCAGGCGCTCCAGCGTCGTTTCAATCGGCTCCGGCCTCATCCAGTTGTGCATGGAAAATTTCATCTGGCGTCTCCTCTTTTTAGGTGATAAGTGATGGGTGATAGGTAATAGGTGGAAGAAGGTTTTACTCTTATCACCTATCACCCATCACTTATCACTGTCGGGTTGCGGACGAGCCGCGCGTCGGGCCGCTCGCCGTGCAGGATGCGAGCGACCTGTCCGGCTGAGGTCAGGCACATCGCGCGGTACGTGACATCGGTCAGCGCGGCGACGTGCGGCGTGACGACGACGTTGTCGAGCGTCCAGAGCGGATTGTTCTGGCGCGGCGAATCGCTTGCGATGACGTCCAGTCCCGCGCCGGCTAAACGTCCCGAAGAGAGCGCGTCATACAAAGCCGCTTCATCTATCACGTCGCCGCGCGCCGTGTTGACGACGATAGCCGAGGGCTTCATCAGCGCCAGCGCGTCGCGACTCAGAAGCCCGCGTGTCTCCCCAGTCAGCGCGACGTTGACGGAGAGCACGTCCGCCGCGCGCAGCAAATCGTCGCGCTCGGCAAACTCGAAGCGGTCGTCGCGGCTCGTGCGGCTCCAGTAGAGGACGCGCATCCCGAACGCTTGACCGAGTTCGGCGACGCGCCGCCCGATGTCGCCGAGTCCGAGGACGGCGAGCGTCTTGCCGTTCAACTCAGTGCCCAATCCGATTCGTTCGCGCACCGCCCAGTTGCCCGATTTCACTTCGCGGTCGAGCCGCGCCGCCCTGCGCGCGACCGCGAGCATTAGCATCAGCGCGTGCTCGGCGACCGTCGCGGTGGTCGAGCCGGGCGCATAGATTACGGGCAGCCCTAATTCGGTCGCGGCCTCAACATCAATGTTATCAGTGCCAACGCCGCAGCGCGCGACGCAACGCAAGCTCCGCCCGGCGGCGAGCACCGTGCGCGGCAGACGCCCGTAGCCGCGTGTGAGCGCTGCCGCCGCGTCAGCGATTGCCGTCACGAGATAGTCCGCGTCAACGCGCTCCGCCACCACGACCTCGCCGACTCCGGCGAGTAGTTCGCGCGCGTCCTCGTGAATTGATTCGAGCAGGAGAATCTTCAAGCTGGTTCCCGCGAGCCGCCTTTAGAATTTATAGAGCGAAGCTTCTTCGCCACGTTCGCCGCGCGCGTCGTCGCGGCCTGAGACATAGACTTCCTCTTCCTCGAATAGTTCATCGTGGAAAATTTCGGGAGCGACGGTCGAGGCGTCGGGGTGTGAAATTTCAATCAGGTTGCCCGCCGGGTCGCGGACGAACATCTGCATCGAGCCGCCCGGAAGCCGGCGCACCTTGCCCCACGGGCGCGTGTCAATCACGTCGAGTTCTTTGAACCGGCGGAACGCGTCGTTGAAGTCTTCGACCTCGATGCAGAGGTGTCCGCGAAACGACGCGACGTCTTTCCACTCGGTCAGGTGGAGTTGCTGCCGGTCGTTGATTTTGTAGAACTGCACCGGGTAATCAAACTTGAACGCCGGCAACTCTTCGAGTTGAAGTACGTTCGTATAAAACTCACGACTCTTTTCGAGATCGTCAACAATCATCGTGACGTGGTTGATGGCTTTAACTTTCATACTCATCTCCGGGATTAAAAAGGATTGATAACACAAAGACCTTTCGATTGCGGAATGCGGATTTAAGAACTGTCTTTCAATCTGCATTCCGCAGTCGAACCTTCAGGTTCCGCCGCTCCGCACGGCGCATTGCTCAACAAAAGATTCGTCAACGGTAATTCCTAAACCGGGGCGGTCGGGTATCTCGACTTGCCCGTCTTTGATCGTAAACTTTTCTTCGGCCAGTTCGCGCAGCATCGGGTTGAAGCCCATCGAGTATTCGAGCGTCACGCAATTCGGAATCGCCGCCGCGACGTGCAATCCGGCGGCGAAGAGGAGCGCTGATCCCCACAAGTGCGGTGCGAGCGTTAACTGATGCGCCGAAGCGAGCGCGGCGATGCGGACGACTTCGGTGATGCCGCCGGCGATAGCTGGGTCGGGTTGCAGAATGTCCACTGCGCGGGCGTCAACGAGGTCGCGGAAATCGAATCTGGTGAAGAGACTCTCCCCGGCGGCGATGGGAATATCTGTTGCGGCGCGCACCTCGGCCATCCCGCGCATGTCGTCAGCATTCACCGGCTCTTCAAACCAACTGAGGTGACAATCTTCGACGCCGCGCGCGAACCGCCGCGCCGCGCGCGAATCAAAAGTCCCGTGCGCGTCAACCATCAACTGCACGCCGGGGCCGAGCGCCTCACGCGCCGCGCGCACGCGGGCGACGGAAGTCGCAACATTTCCATCCATCGCGCCGACGCGCATCTTCACCGCCGCGAAGCCGCTCGGCGCGATGGTCTCAAGGAGTTGCTTTCCAATGTGCTCGGCGCTCGCCCACCCACCCGAAGCGTAACCCGGCACACTTGCGCGGCACCGCCCGCCGAGCAGTTGATAGATTGGCACGTTAAGCGATTTACCGAGAATGTCCCACAGCGCGATGTCAACACCGCTGATCGCAGAGATGCGCAGACCTCTCCGCCCCAGCTCAGGAAACGCGCGACCGTAGCTGAGCGCGTAATGCGCGCGCACGCCGTTATACATCCGCTCCCACAACCCCGAAATATCGCGCGGGTCTTGCCCGACGAGAAGCGGGCGCAGTTCTTCGTTGACGACCGACGCGACCGGGGCGTTGATGCCGGCGCTCCCGACCGCCGCCTTCGCCTCGCCGTAACCCGTCAACCCGGCGTCCGTCTCGACGCGCACGAGCGTCATGTCGAATGTCGTGAGTTTGCCGAAGTCGCTGGTGTGCTGACCCGCTTCGGGGATTTGGTAGCGCAGCCATGTCGCTTCGACGTTCGTAATCTTCATCGCGTCAGGTGATTACCTTAATTCTCAGAAGTGATAGGTGATAGGTAAATGGGATCGGACGGAATAATCAACCTCGCGTTTCTCTCGTCATCACCTTCTGCCGCGAGCCAACAGAGCGCACCGCAGTTGAAAGACTCCGCCACCCCGCACGATTGTTGATCTTCCTATCACCTATCACTGTTGAGTAAGTTCGGGTTGAATGGACAGAAAGTAAATCTTGACTTCAACGCGCTGCCCGGATGAGACGCATACTACTTCGCGCGGCGTAAGCTTTCAATCAAAAAATGCGAGCAGGACGGACGGAGCTTCAGAAACAATGGCATGAAGCCAGCGATAATCTGCTGACGACAGTTTAACAAATATGCCTTGACGTATATATCTTGGTGGGCGTAGCGTGGCGATATATTCGTTTAAGCGAATATAATTTTATGATTTGTAGGAGGTTCTGAAGAGATGACAAAAGAAACCACACGGACAGTGCAAGCTCTCAAAGCTCACGTGGCATTGAATGTGAAAAACGTAGAGGCGAGCATCGAGTTCTACCGGAAAGTGTTTGGTATCGAGCCGAGTAAAGTGCGGGTCGGATATGCGAAGTTCGACGTAGAGAATCCGCCGCTTAATCTGACTTTGAACGAGCGACAATTCAAAGAGCGCGGCGCCCTCTCACACATGGGTATTCAAGTAGCATCAACATCCGACGTGCTGGCGATGCGTGAGAAGTGGGCGGACGCCGGGCTTATCACGCGCGACGAGATGCAAACTGATTGCTGCTACGCGACGCAGGATAAGACTTGGGTGCGCGACCCGGACGGCAACGAGTGGGAAGCGTTCGTCGTG
>JBPCPQ010000035.1:0-7794 GCA_050999015.1 Pyrinomonadaceae bacterium
AGGTGGTGGCGACGCGCGAGACGGATGAGAAATTCGACTGGAGCAAGACATGGGTCGCCGAGATGTTCCTCTCCGAGGGGGAGCGCAAAAAGCGCGACGCAAGTCTTGAGCGTCAACGCGGCATCACTCCGGAGATCAAGCGGCACAACGAAATCAAAGCCGGTGTCATCACAGCGTGCGTCGGCATTGGTGCGGCAATCTTTCTCTACTTCCTAATGCAGGGCATCATCTTAAGCGGCAACGTCCCACGGGGCGACGCGGAAATCCTCCGCCGCATCTGGGTCGCCGGGGTGATTCCTTTAATGGTCGGAATGGGTCTCATCTTCAACGGCCTGATCGTGAGCAAAAGACTCATCGAGATTGCTAAGCGGGAAACAGGGACGGGGCCGGACGCCTTAGAAACGGGTGCGGAACGTGGCGCGCTCCGACCCGCCGACACCGCCGAATTCATCCCTTCCGACTTCAGCGTCACGGAAGGGACGACGAGACATTTGAAGAGTTCCGTCCCGAAACCGTAAGACTCAAGCACCACACCAACGGCGAAAGATACCCATAATCAGGTCTCGAAGTCGGGTGCGGCAACTCGTCAAAACGAGGGATGCCACGTGGCGGCTTTACTCCGCACGCCGGGATTGTGTTTAATAAGCCTGCAAGCCGCCCGGCATCATTCGTCGCAACAACCGAATACGTAAATTTCGCTTTCCGAACTTCAGGAGAAGAACTATGTCGAACACTAAAGTTGACCGAAGAGATTTTGTTAAATCCGCCGTCACGGCGGGCGCTGGGATTGGCGTCATCAGCAACGCCCGCACCGTCAAGGGTCGCGTCCTCGGCGCGAACGACCGCATCAACCTCGGCGTGATCGGCGTCGGCGGGCGCGGCACGTACCTCATCAAGTGGGCGACCGATGCGGGGCAGAAGCCGAACACGCCCGCGCAGATCGTCGCCGTTTCGGACGTGTACGCCAAACGCACGAAGGCCGCGAAAGAAACGGCGAAGTGCGACGGCTACATGGACTACCGCGAGATCATCAATCGCAAAGACATTGACGCCGTGATTATCGCCACGCCCGACCACTGGCACGCGCCGATGGCGATTGAGGCGATGGAGCAGGGCAAGGACGTTTACCTCGAAAAGCCGATGACGCACACCGTTGACGAAGCGCGGCGCGTCTACGAATCGGTGAAGAAGACGAACCGCATCATGCAGGTCGGCTCCAACACGACCAGCTCGGATCAGTGGTGGAAGGCGCGTAAAGCGATTCAGGACGGAATGATCGGCAAGCTCCTGATGAGTCAGGGTTCGTATCACCGCAACTCGAAGGATGGGGAATGGAACTGGAAGATAGACGAGGCGGCGGGGCCTGACGGCAAGGGCGACGACTACATTGACTGGAAAATGTGGCTCGGCAACGCGCCGAAGCGTCCCTTCAATGCTGACCGCTTCTTCCGCTTCCGCAAGTTCTGGGACTATTCGGGCGGCATCGCGACCGATTTGTTCTACCACGTGATGGCTCCCCTGAATATCTGCTGGGGCGAGGCACAGTTCCCGCACCGCGTCTCCGGCAACGGCGGCATCTACGTCTTCAACGACGGGCGCGAAGTGCCAGACACGTTCACGCTGACCGCCGACTACGCGAAGGGTCACACCGTTGTGCTCAGTTCCTCGATGGCGAACGACATGCACATCCCCGGTCTGATTCGCGGCCACGAGGGGACGATCATGATGGTGCCGCAGGGCAAGTTCGAGGGCAGAGTGGATCACATCACCGTCACGCCGCAGAACATTGCGAAGGAGAAGTTCAAAGAAAAGTACGGCTCAGAAGAGGTCAAGCTCAGCATCGAGCCGCGCGAATCGCACATGGAAAACTTCCTGCGTTGCGTCAGGACGCGCGAGACGCCCGTGCTCGACGCGCTGACGGCCTACAAGACGATGGCGACCATCGGGATGAGCGTCCAGTCGTACCGCGAGGGGCGCGTCCTCTACTTCGACGAACGTGCGCAAAAGGTCGTGACAGCTCCGCCAAAGTCGTTAACTTAATTCGTCATTTCAGGCCGCGACTGTCGCCCCGCCGCGTGCATCGGCGCGGGCGACAGTCGCATCTTACAAACGATGTTAAGAAGGGGTATGTCAAGCGTCAGGCGTCGCAAGTTTCACACACAGGCACTGCGGAATACGGATTGAAAGTCATCAGGAATCCGCAATCGAAAATCCGCCTTCCACAACCGGATATTGGTCGGACACATTCAAGAGGTAGCTTTAATGAGTATGCAGAGGAGAGGAAGAGCCACGGTTTACGATGCGGTCGTCGTCGGCTCCGGCGCGGCGGGCGGAATCACCGCGAAGATTTTAGTCGAGAGCGGCTTGCGAGTAGCAATGCTCGAAGCCGGGCCGTTGCGCGATCAGTGGAAGGATTTCGCTTACCATGAGCCGTTCCCTTACGAGAAACCTTACCGTGGCTTCAATGAAACGAAGTCCGAGCAGGACAAGGTGAGCGAGCGTTACTCGTTCATCAAAAACCCGGACGAGCCTTACACCACGCCGCAGGACATGTCTTACGAATGGTTCCGCGCGCGCAACGTCGGCGGGCGCACGATGTTCTGGGGACGCTTCATCAACCGCTTCACCGAGACTGACCTCAAAGGCTACTCGACCGACGGACAAGGCAAAGACTGGCCGATCTCCTATAAGGACATCGAGCCGTATTACGACAAGGTCGAAAGATTCGTCGGCGTCTGCGGCGCGAAAGAGAATCACCCCGACATGCCGGACAGCGATACGCTGCTGCCGCCCGTCGCGCTGAAGTGCGCGGATCATCTGCTGAAGCGCGCCAGCGAGAAAATCGGCATCCCCGTGATTCGCGCGCGGCGCGCGATGCTCACCAAAAATTACAACGGCTACAAAGAGTGTCACTACTGCGCCGGCTGCGACAACGGCTGCGAAACACATTCTTTCTTCAACAGCGCGTTTCGCGTCGTCGTGCCGCTGATGCAGAAGTACCCGCGCACGTTCAAACTTTTTCCCAACGCGATGGCGCGTTCGATTGACTTGAACGAGCGTGGCTTGGCGAGCGGCGTCACTTACTTTGACCGAACGACCGGGCAGACGCACAAGATCAACGCGCGCACGGTCGTCGCGGCGTGCGGCACGTTGGAGACGGCGCGATTGATGCTGCTCTCGACTTCGCCGCAGTTCCCGAACGGCATCGCCAATTCGAGTGGGCAGTTAGGGCATAATTTTCAGGAGCACTTGGACGCAAGAGCGCAAGGCTTTCTGCCCGAGCTGAGTTTCGTGACGCCATACGAGGGCGACGGCATCGGCGGCTCGCACATCGTCATCCCGTGGTTCGGCCACACGAAGGCGAAAGGCTCGCTCAACTTCGTGCGCGGGTTTCACATCGAGCCGTCGGCGCGTCTCGGCATGCGACCGGACAAGAATCCGAAAAACTTTCAGGGCTTCGGCACGAATTACAAACGCGACGTGCGCCGCTGGTACGGCACGCGCGTCCGCCTCTCGACGCACGGCGAGCAACTGTCGAGTCCGCAGAAGTATGTCGAGCTTGATAAGACGATTGTTGATAAGTGGGGCGTCCCTGTTCTGAAGATTCATCATCCTCTGGATGACAACGACCGCAACATGTTCAAGTTCATGTCGCAAACCTTCGAGGAGATTTTGACGGCGGCGAAAGCCGTTGACATCACCCTGCCGAAGATGCCGGAGACCGCCGGCTCGTCAATCCACGAGATGGGCACCGCGCACATGGGCGACGACCGGAAGACATCAGTGCTGAACAAATTCAACCAGTCATGGGACGTAAAGAATCTCTTCGTCACCGACGGCGCGGCGTTCACTTCTGGCTCGCACAAAAATCCGACGCACCACATCATGGCGCTCTCGTGGCGCGCGGCGGAGTACATGGTTTCTGAAATGAAGAAGGGCAATCTCTAACGATTTGATCGCTCTGAGCGACACTTTCAGTTGAGCAGGGCGCGGCGGAGCAAGTGGCTTCGCCGCGCTCTTCGCTTTCGCTCGTCACGGTTCGGTTTGGGTTTTCGCGTTCCGATTGTCCGTTCTTAAATTCTCCATTCATGTTGCGCGAATCTCAACATGAGCCGTCAGTCTCCGTGAGCCTGCGTCAGCAGGCGGCAGAATAATAGCCACAGGCGTGAGCCTGTGGTCGAGCATCAACAGATGTCTCAAGCCTGCGTAGCGGGCGACAGAAGCGGCGACGCATTAAACGATACGCTGATGGTTTGTTGTGCGAATCGCATTCTTTATCCAGCAGTGCAGTGATGACCACAGCCCCTTCTGCCGCCCGCTCACGCGGGCTGTTAAATTCATTGGCGACGTGCTCCACAGGCACACGCCTGTGGCTACACTTTGCCGCCTGCTCGCGCAGGCTTGTTAGTGAGTTTCTGTCAATGCTGCGACTTGGTAATATCCACTCCTAAGCAAAATGGCTGACCCACTCGAACATCACTCTACACGTTTTCCACTTTCAGGTAGAGATGTGTTGACGGGCGGAAAGCGCCTGATACTTCCGGCGTTAATCAGCCTCGCCTTCTTCCTCGTAATCGCGTTCATCGCACGCCCGCACACCTTCGGCACCTACGCGACTGAGACGGATTTCTACCATTACTACGCGCCGGACGCGGAGCGCATCGCCCGTCGGCAGTTCCCCGAAAATCCTTATCAGGGGCCGGGCTATCCGGTAATCCTTGCGTTGGGCAAGATGTTGACGGGCGATTTGTTCACGGCGGGCAAGTGGCTTTCTATTTTAAGCGCGGCGCTCGTGGGGCTGTTCGCGTTTTTGATCTTCGAGCGGGCGTTTGGTTACTGGGTCGGCGTCGGGGCGCAACTCATCGTTTTCGTCAGCGACCAGTTTCCCGAGTTTGCGATGAACGCAACGACCGACGCTTTTTTCCTGCTGCTGTGTCTTGCGACGCTCGTCGTTTTCACGTCGCGCGGTTTGTCGCCGCTCCCGCGCGTCGCGCTCACCGCCGCGTTGACGAGCCTCGCTTACCTCACGCGCTACAACGCGCTGTTTCTCGTGCCGACATTTCTATTCGGCATCACTCTGCTGGATTATTTCGATTTACGTTGGCGCGAGCGTCTTAAGCTCGCGGCGCTCTTCGTCGGAGTCTTTCTGCTCGTCAGCGCGCCGTGGTTTTACGCTAATTATAAGGGGCGCGGGTCGCCCGTCTACAACGCTAACTACTTAAACATCGCCACCGAGTTTTACCCGGAGCTTGCCAACGACAACGTCTTTCAGGAAGGCACGCGGAAGCTGAGCGAGCGGTTCAATTCGTTCGGCGAGGTGCTCGGTTACGATCCCGCGCGCATCGTGAAGCATTACCCGGTGAATTTTTATGACAGCATTGTGCAGAGCGTCACCGGCGATCTGGTCAGCCCGTGGGTCGGATGGTTCGCGCTCGCAGGGTTCGTGCTCGCATTGTTCGAGCGGCGGCGATCCAAGCCGGCCACATTGATTTTATTCTCCAGCGTCGTCTACCTGTTGCTACTCGCGCTGACGCATTGGGAGGCGCGCTACTATTTCTACATCATGGTGCTCTACGCGGGGCTGGCGGTGTATGCCGCGTTCCGCCTGCTGGAGTTGATTCAGGCGCGCGGCGTTCTCCGCCACCCGGCGGCGGTTCTCGCGCCAATCGTTCTCATTTCAATAATGTGGACACACTCTTTCATGATGGCGAAAAAAGAGACGACGAAGTTTCTCAGGAGTCATCCGCGAGAGGTCATCAAAGCCTGCGGCTATTTCAAAGCGGCGAACGTTACAGGCGCGCGCGTCGTCGCTCGTAAGCCGCACGTCGCGTATATATGCAATCAGGAATGGGTGTTTTTTTCGCCGGTGAAATCACTAGACGACTTGCGGGCATGGTCAAAGGATAACCGCGTGGACTACATCACGATTAGTTCCGTAGAGATTTCACGACGCCGCGAACTGGCCGCGCTCAAGGACCCTCGGAACGCGCCGGCGTGGTTGGAGCCGGTATGGATTAACGACGGCGCACCATTTGTGCTCTACCGATTTAGAAGTGAGTAAGCGGCAGCCCGGCGATGTAAAATTGACGTCGAAAGCTCACGAGCAAGGCGAAGGCTTACTGTTAAAACAACAACAGCGCCTCTCTAATATGAATTCAGAGAAGCGCTGTTGTTGTGGACACGCCATGATCCGATTGGGATCGGGCTTTTTTCGGAACCGACGGTCTAACCGGATGACCATCAAGGTTTCCATGTGTCTACTTAATCGCGCCGCTACTGAAGTGAGGCGCGTATGGTTAACTTTTAGACTGTGCGACGGCCCGTCAGTAGGTTAACCACCAACAGAACGAGCGCAACCACGAGAACTAAATGGATGAGGCTGCCCACCGCGCCAGTGCTGAAGCCAATCAGCCAGAGAACCAACAATACTACCAAAATTGTCCACAACATTTTATTCGTCCTCCAGTTCAAATTAAGAGTTCAATCTGCTTTTGCCTTACCTCTTGCAAAAGGTTATGGCAACGATTATGCCATTGTCCCGCGAGTCTCATCTAATACTAGGCGATACTCATTTTTCGCCATTTTTAATACCCTTTTTGCCTCACGACTTGAATAGGAATAACGACACGACTTCCTACTTGCATGGAAACATTGCGGCTCGATACTGCTTGTCGTGTATTGATTCGCGGCGGCAGGATGAAACGATGGCAGGCAGTCTTGCTCTCGAATGACAGCTAGGATTTAGACTCGCTTTTTTTGCGTCGCCGGATCGGGGGTGATGGCGGTGCTTCGGGCGCGTGGATGACACCGCTCGTAGGTGGAGCGTAGGCGCTCGTTCGTGACGTGTGTGTAAATTTGCGTCGTAGCAAGGTCGCTGTGGCCGAGCAGTGCCTGCACGGTGCGGGTGTCGGCCCCATGCTCAAGCAGGTGCGTTGCAAAACTATGCCGGAGGACGTGCGGCGTCACGCCCCGCACGCCGGCGTTGAATGCATGTTTCTTCAGTTGCGCCCAGACGTTCTGGCGGGTCAGCGTGCGCCCGCCGGCGGCGACAAACAGCGCGTCCGATTCCTTCCCGTTCAGTAAATGGCGGCGCGCGCTTCGGTACTTCTGCAACCACTGAAGCGCGCTACGACCGATGGGCACGCGCCGCTGTTTGCTTCCCTTACCCGAACAACTTAGCACGCCCTGATCCACGTCCACCTGAGCCATAGTCAACGATACGAGTTCAGAGACTCTGAGGCCGGTCGCGTAGAGCAACTCGATCATCGTCCGATCTCTGACGCCTTTGACGGTTGACGTATCCGGCGCGCTCAGTAGTTGCTCGATCTCTTCCCCGGTGAGGAAGCGCGGCAATTTCTGCGCCGCCAACGGAGCTACCAACTGGGCGGACGGGTCGGCGGTGATATGGCCGTCAAGGAGAAGAAAGTGGAAGAATCCGCGCGCGGCGCTGATCGCGCGGGCGACGGAGCGCGGCGCGAGTCCGCCCTGCGCGAGCGACATAACCCACCGCGACATCTCATCCTTCGCAAGTTGGTGCGGTTCCTTTCCCAGACTCGCGGCCCAATTCTTCAGTTTCGACAAGTCGTTCCGGTAACTCACAAGCGAGTTCGGCGACAGCCCCTTCTCGACCTGTATGTAAGAAAGATGCTCACGAACCAAGTCTCGCGCCATAAAGTTTCCTCTCCCTGCGAGAGCTTCTCAATCCCTGTTAACGGTGAGAGGTAAATGGCGATAGGGGATAGGAAAAACCGCGCGGGCGAGAACTCTTGAGGATTCCAGCCACATGGGAAAAGT
>JBPCPQ010000041.1:0-25038 GCA_050999015.1 Pyrinomonadaceae bacterium
CGATCAGCGCACGCTTCCAAGTCCCCGGTGCCGTCGTCGGTTTGCACAGCGACGGCGGCGAGCGCCGCTTCGATCTGAGTGTTGAGACGTTCCGCCGCAGTCTCGGTTTCCTGCTCGGCGCGTGACAATTGACGTGTCGGTGGATTCTTCGGTTTAGTGCTCACAAACATCATCGGCGGGTTGCCCTGCGCTGTGCTCTTGCAGGCCGTCCCGTCGCCTAGCTTTCGGGCGCGCTGTGTCCTCGATCAAAACCCGAACGGCGCGCGACTCGATTCCAAATTTTTCGATGGGTCTACTCTTACCTCAGTACCGGTGGTATTTTCAAGTGGCGCTCGGTTCGGCGAGAAGAAATCATCAAACACGACATCTCACAGCGGCATTAGTCCGTCTCGTCACGCGTTCTGCTCACGATAAAAAAGCTAACGAAGAGGGACACGCGCGATAACTTTTATTCACCTGTTCAAATGAACACCAAACGCCGCGCACCGGCGCGGACGCACGTCGAGAAATCATGAACGCCTGATGTGTTGAAGCGTCGAGGGTTCTAACCGAATGGGCAATCACGGTTGTTGTGAAGCAGCACTCTAGCATTATTGTGCGCCGCCGACAACCGCTCCCCGGCGCGTGCAATTCACCCAAGAGAGTTTGGCACATTGCCGCTATACAGCATCATTGCTAAGTTTGATTTTCGATGATGCCGTGTGAGAATGGCAGTCACGAGAAAACATTACCGAACCGGAATTCGCGCCACTCATTCGTCGCGCGCGCTCCGCGAAAAAATGCTCGGAAAGGCGCGAAGTTGGCGCGTCCGGGCAACGACATCTTATGAAGTTCACCGTTCTGCATCACGCATCCCGTAACGCATTACGCTCCCTCGTATGCGCGCTGACAATGCTGGTGCTCTTACACGCGCCGGGCGACGTAATCGCGCAACGCCCCGACGCGGCGACTCATCGCATCGCGGGGGTGGTCTTGGATGGGGCGGGCGCTCCCGTCGTTGGTGCTCAAGTTTCATACGTCGTTGGTGGGTCAGCCATCGGAATCAAGACCGGCGAAGGCGGGCGATTCTTTTTCGAGTCGAATGTTGCGGACGGAGTGATCCGCGTCCGCGCTCCCGGCTTCGCGCCGTCCGATCTACAACTACGAGAGAATGGGGGAGGAGTGGGTCAGTTAAGAATTGTGCTCACGCCCACCCTCGTCGCCGAAGCGGTGACGATTACGGCTACGCGCACCGCGACGCCTCTCGGCGACACGGCGGCGAGCGTCCGCGTCCTTTCATCAACCGACCTCGCCACGACTTCAGCCGTCACGCTTGATGATGCGCTCCGGCAGGTGCCCGGCTTCACGCTGTTCCGGCGCGCGGGAAGCCGGACGGCGAACCCGACCGCGCAGGGCGTTTCCTTGCGCGGCGTCGGCGCGAGCGGCGCGAGCCGCGCGGTTGTGCTCGCCGACGGCGTGCCCTTGAACGACCCGTTCGGCGGGTGGATTTACTGGGGCCGCGTCCCGCGCGAATCTGTCGGACAACTCGAAGTTTTGCGCGGCGGCGCGTCGAGTCTCTACGGCAGCGGCGCGCTCGGCGGCGTCGTGCAGATTATTACGCGCGACATACAAGACGCGCCTTCACTGTCACTCGAAGCGTCTTACGGCAACGAGCGCACGCCCGACGCTTCATTGTTCGCGGCGGGGCGCGCGGGGCGCTGGGGTGCGAGCATCAGTGTCGAGGCATTTCGCACTGACGGGTACATCATTGTTGATGAGAATGAGCGCGGGCCGATTGACACGCCTGCCAATTCACGCCGCGCGAGCATTGCCCTGACACTTGAAAGATTATTCGGTGAAGGGAAGCGTTTTTTCACGCGCGGCTCCGTGTTCACCGAGTCGCGCGCCAACGGCACGCCGCTGCAAACCAACGGCACGCACATTCGCCAGTTGATTGTCGGCGGCGATTTGCCGACAACCCGCGCCGGAAACTTTACGCTCCGCGCCTACGGCGGCGAACAAGTTTACGATCAGAATTTCTCCGCCGTCGCCGCCAGCCGCAACAGCGAAACCTTAACGCGCGTGCAGCGCGTCCCGGCGCAGGTCGGCGGCTTCACCGCGCAGTGGTCGCGCGCGCTTGGTGAGAGGCACGCCGTCGTCGCCGGCCTCGACGCGCGCGAGGTGCGCGGTGCGAGCGACGAGATTGTTTACATCGCGGGGCGCGCTTCGTCGCTCATCGGCGCGGGCGGGCGCGAGCGCAGCCTCGGCGCATTCGCGCAGGACGTGATTCGCGTCACACCGCAATTCTTCGTCACCGCCGGCGCGCGCTTTGATCGCTGGCGCAACTACGACGCGCTCCAAGCGACGCGCCCGCTCACGCCGACCGCGACAACATCAGTCGTTGAATTTCCTGACCGCACCGAAACGGCCTTCAGTCCGCAACTCTCCGCGCTCTACAAACCTTCGGACAATGTTTCGCTCTTCGCTTCATTCAACCGCGCCTTTCGCGCCCCAACGCTCAATGAATTGTACCGCTCATTCCGCGTCGGCGACGTGCTGACGCTCGCCAACGAGAATCTGCGCGCCGAACGACTGACCGGCGGCGAAACGGGCGTCGCTTTCTCGACATTCAATCGCCACCTCGATTTACGCACGACCTTCTTTTGGTCGGAGATTACGCGCCCCGTCGCCAACGTGACGTTAAGCGTCGCGCCGAATCTCATCACACGGCGGCGTCAAAACTTAGGCCGCACGCGTGCGCGCGGACTTGAGGCCGAAGCCGAAGCGCGGCTCACCGAGAATTTCAGCGTCTCGGGCGGCTACTCACTGACCGACGCGACGGTGCTCAGATTCCCCGCCAACACCACCCTCGAAGGCTTGCTCATCCCGCAGGTGCCGCGCCACAACTTCACCTTTCAAACGCGCTACGTGAATCCTTCAATTATCACGCTCGGCGTGCAGGGACGCGCCGGGGGCGCGCAATTCGACGACGACCAGAATCGCTTCCGCCTTGATTCGTACTTCACCCTCGACGCCCTCGCCTCGCGCCGCCTCACGCGCGACACGGAAATCTTCGTCGCCGCCGAGAATCTTTTCAATCAACGCTACGACATTGGGCGCACCCCCGTCCGCACGCTCGGCCCCCCGCTCCTCTTCCGCCTCGGCCTCCGCCTGCGCCTCGGCGCGCGATGAGATTTCCTGATAGATTGAAAATGGGTGGTTTCAATTCACGCTGAGCGACCGTGCAAGCGCCCACACCAGTACGCTCAGCAAGCAGTGCGTGACGACATTCAGCGCCAGCGCCGTGCGCCCGCGTTTGTCGAACGCGAGTTGCCACAGCGCCCCGACGACGTTTCGAGAAGCGACATAAAATCTTGTGCCCGAAGTGTATGGCAGGTGCGCGGCGTAAGTTGAGGTCGGCGCGTACGAACTCGAAGAAGGTTCCGCACGCTGTCGGGTAGTGCCGCGCGCGAGTTGCATATACAGGAAACGGTGCGCGCGTCTCGTCGCACGAAGCGTGAATAGCGCCCCTAACAAAACGAATATCACGAGAGACCATCGGCGTAATCTCCCGCCGCTAATCTCGCCGATCAACTCCCAACCTTTCAACGCATGTCGTTCGAGGCGCTTAATCCGGCGGCGGGCTTGATCCGCCCGCGTCAGCGGCGGCGGTTTCGGTGCCACGTCCCACGCGGGGCCGCCGTTGACCGTGCGCGTCAACGGCTCCCAACCGTCTGTGCCGCGCGGAAGTCGGTAGGACGGGTAAGCTCTTCTCACATCCCGGTAGCTCACCAAACGCTCGCCGGGATACAAGCCCAGTTGATACTGGGCCGGCCAGTAGAAATCGGAATTTGATAAACGCTCGTGACAGACGGCTGCCGTATACAGAGCGTCGCGTGCTGCGCGGGTCTGCGGGTATTCGCGTGCGATCTGTAAATAAATTTTGAGCGCGCGCGCGACGGGTTCGTGCTCTTCCATGTATACGCGGTAAATTTGCGGCTCGTTCGGGGCGCGGTGGGTTATGTCGTAATGAAGGCTCGTGAACCTCATGCCTTTCCACAGCGCCGGATTGTAGAAAAGCAATTCGCTCGCTTCGTACTGGTAAGAGGCCAATTGATAAAGCGCCTCCGCCTTCGCTTCGTCGTCCCGCGCCACATGCACCGCGTTTTCGAGCCGCTCTAAATCGTCCGCAGTCTTCATATCTCTCATCACCCAATCCGCAGACACGTTTGACCCCGACCTTTCTTCGTAATTCGGGGACTTCGGGTCAATGCAGTTAATGACGATGCGAGAGTATTTATAGCAGCGGTCGAATGACCGGCTGTTAATCGAATCTCCTGAATCAATCGTCCGCACTTGGGCGAAAGCAGTCCTGGTTGCGGCGTACCGCCCGGAGCGTAGATGCCTCACGCCGAGCGAGTACAACAGTGCATCACGTAAAGGAGATAAATGGTGACGCAAAATAAATTCATCCAGTTGTTCCACCGTCATTAAAACGTCAACGAAGTAGGCGACATCCTGTTCGTAACCGAGAGCGATGTACTGTTCCAACGCCGCATCGAGGTCGCCCGCGTCCTCCGCCGCCATCGCCAGAAATCTTCGCGCGCCCTCCGTCAAGCTGCCGTGCGGGTCTTCTTCTATGAGCGTGTGCAGCGTGAGCCGCGCCGCGTCATACTGTTTAAGATGATGTTCGGCAACGCCCTTAACCCACAAGGCTTCCGCGCGTTGTTTCCCGCTCACACCCGACGACATGGCGCGCACCGCAAACGCTCGCGCTGACACGTTTTCATCGAGTTCAAGATTCGCCTGCGCTAAGCGCACCGCAAAACTCCCGCCGACCTTCATTCGCGGGTGTCGTTTCATCATCAGCGCGGCGAAAGCGGTGACGCGCCTTTTCTCCGCGCTCATTAGATTCCGCCGCTCGGTCTCGTACTGCCGCTCTTCCCACTCGTCGCGTGAGGTAAACCAATCGAGTGTGCAGCCGGGGTCAATCGCGTAGTTATAAAGATTGTGGTACGTGTAGGCGAGCGCGGTCGCCGGTTCGTCCTCGATTTCCGCCTCGACGCGGCTCATCTCCGCAGCGCTCGCGTGATGACGCACGAGCGATAAAGAGAACGCGCCTTCGAGCCGCGCATTGACATCATTCTCGTCGCCCAGCATCCGGTAATACTCGACGAGCGCGCCGCTTCGATCACCCGCGCGCAACATCAGGTAAGCAAGCCACCCGCGCGCATCCCGCGCGTAACGACCGCGCGGATGCTCACGCATCACACGCCGGAAACGGTCGCGCGCCGCGTGCCACGCCGCATCACGCTCGACGGATTCGTGGCCGGGATTGTCGCCCGGAGCCGTCGAGTCGCGATTACCGCCGTCGAAATGTTCACTAGGATGTTCGTCGTCGCCGCTCGCGCTGACGTAGATGCGGCTCGTTTTCATCATCGCAAGGGCGGACATAAAAAGGGCAGCCTCGCGTTTCTCGCCGCGCGGATAGCGTTCTGCGGCCCCGCCGAAAGCGCCGGAGGCTTCAGCAAACTTATCTGCGCGGTAGAGCAACGCCGCGCGGAGGTAGGCGATGTTGTCCGCAAGGTTTTTGTCCGGCGGTAATTCGTTAATGACGCTTTCAACCTTTTCGGGTGGTTGCCCCGCATCATAAATGCGGCGTGCTTCGAGGTAGCCTTTAACGGCAGAATCCGGCGAGCCTTTGTCGAGAGAGGACAGGGCGTCGAGTTGGTCAATTGCCGAGTTGCGACGCGCTTGGCGATCCTGCGGGTCAAACCACGGAGTACGTGTGATTGCTGTGCTCTCAAGATAAGAACGAAGTTGCTGGCGGAGCACTTTCAACCCGCCACGTCCTTCCGCCTCGTGTGCCCTCTGCCATAGTTCATCAGCGTCCTTCGCGTATCGCTCGGCGCGTTTGTATTCCGATTCGGTGTCGAGTTCTTCCGCGTCGAAATTGAACCAGTTATTAAGTCGTTTCTCCGTGAGGCCGTTCGAGCGTGTCGGCAGCGGCGGCAGGCGTGCCATTTCGCGCTCGGTGAAGAAGGCGTTGAAGCGCACAGATCGCTCCGTGCCAATCCACCCGCAGCCAACTCCGGTCACGGTAGCGACAGCCACACACAGAATGACGCGCGCCGTCCGCAAGAGTAAGGCGGACGTTTCCGCCGGGAGCGCGGGCATCCTGCCCGCCATGAGCGCGCGAGCGCGAACAAAGGGACACCCCTGACGGCGCGTTGGCGGGCGAGACGCCCGCGCTCCCAGCCACTCGCCACGCCATTTTCTGTACGTGCAATTGAGAAAAGTAGTAAGCCGGAAGAAACAGAAGTGTTTTTGTCGCATACCCCAGCCGTTCATCGCTCACCGCCTTTGAAGAGTGTCAGTGTCTGTTCGTTTGTGTAACTGCGCCCGTCGTCAACGCGCATCTGCACGCTCGTCGTCGAGCTTGTCGGCGGATCGCCGTCAAAGCTGATGACGGCACGCGCGGTTTCGCCCGGCATTGACGTGGGCGCGGTGAATCGGAGCGCGTTCGCCCGCCGCAATCCGCACGGGCGAGGCTGTTGGCGCACGCCTTCACCGCCCGCGCCCGAACTTTCGCAGAGCGATTCAAAGGAAGTGAATCCGTCGAGGCGAGACAGCCCGCGCACGCTGCCCGGCGGCACGCGGAGGGTGACCGACAGCGCACCGTCGCCCATCAGCGCGCCGGCCATTCCGTCGTTCGTGACTTCCAACGTTATGTGATTGGACATGGGTTGAGCGTCGCTTTCACCCCGTCGTTCACCCTTCATTTGCACGTCTATTGAGAGCGGAGCGACGGTGTCCGATAGAGCAGCAGTGATTTGTTCGAGACTGAGATTCGCCGCGTCGTCCCGTTCGGGGAGACGGAAGATGCAGATGCCAAGCAGCTTCGTCCCGGCGTGTTCGCGCACCCCCCGCGCGCCGGCACGCAAGGACTCGCCGTTCGGCAAGTCGAGCACGAGATGATCGCCCGCCTTCACCGTGAGGCCGTCCGTCACGCCGTCTTCTCGAGCGTGGAAAACATAGCGCCACTCGCTCGCAGTGGGAGTAGCGCCGCCCGCACCCGCTTCGTGCATCGTTCGTGAGTCGAACGTGCGCCGCTCGATCAATTCCATGTTGGAATCGCGGGCGATGCGCGTCGGGTCTATGTCGCCGCGCAGTTGCACTAACGCGCCGTCACGCGAATGGAGGAGCGCGTAGCCGTAGGCGGCGAGGCCGGCGTAAAACGGTTTACCGAGTTCGCGCGCGCGCGACATCACGCGCGACAATCGCGGGCGACGAGATGGGCACGCGCTTCTCCATGTGGTCGGGAATCTCTGCGCCGTAAAATTGCGGAATCCAGAAATCTACTTGCTCTAAAACTGCGCTCAACTCCGACGAGAGCATCCACGTCGGCAAACCTGTGATTGACAGCGAGGTGCCCGGCGGCAGTCCAGCACGTATCGAGCGCAACACTTCTTCGTATCGCTTCAGCAACCGCGTCGGCACGTCAATATCTAACTGAATCCCGATTACCTTCGCGCCGTCGCGTGCGGCGCGCTCCATGTCTTTCATGTACGTCTCGACGAGTAGCGCAGCGAGTTGTTCACTTTCCACTCGCTCGAAGGACTCGAGAAGCGAGCGCGTCGCGTTGTAGACAAGGTGAATCTCCAGAGCGCGCGGGAACTCGCCCTGCATCGGGCGGATGCGGCGCGGCGTGGCGTCTTCGTAATCAATTTGCCCGGCGCGCAGAAATAGAACCCGCGCGCGTGCTTCCCGTGCCGCGCGTTGTAAGGCGTCTTCGGAGGGGGCGTTCGTGCGCCACGCCCAGAACGCGACGGGTACTGTGTTCGCCGCCCACACGCGCGGCGCGCGGGTGTAGCGCCACGCGCCCGGCACGAGCGAGGCGAGGATCACGCCGCCGCATAGCCATAGGGAAAGTTTTCCAACCAGATCGGTGCGCCTGAAAATTATCAGCGAATGTGAGAGTAAAATTGGCATGAACATTAGCCGCCGCTGTCTTGAGTGTGCCTCCCGCTACCAGAGCGCATTGTCAATCCACCATCATTGGCGGCGCGAGGCGCACGCTACGGGCGGGAATGCCGGACGGCTTCAGCGCGCGCCGTGCCCGTTACGCTCATCTCCACTGTGGACAGCCACATTGACTGTCAAAAGCAGATGACAGATGTTAGAGACCAGAGTCGGTGTTAATATCTTTGCACTGACCACCGACCACTGCTGCTTATGTCCATTTTGATTGCCGAAGATAATGTGGCGCAGCGGCGTTACCTGCGCGAGTTGCTGGAGCGGGAGTTCGCGGCGCACGCGCCGGTGATTGAGGCGGCGGACGGCGAGGAGGCGCTCAAGGCGGCGCTCGCCAGCCGCCCGGAGTTGTGCATCTTCGACATTCAGATGCCGCGACTCTCCGGCGTCAAGGCGGCGCGTGCCGTGTGGCGCGAGTTCCCCGGTGCGCGCATCATTTTCTGGACGCAGTTTCCGCACGAGATTTACATCAACGAGATTCGCAAGATCGTGAAAGGCGTCGAGCCGCCGCCCGCCTACGGTTTCATCCACAAAAACAACCCGGAGTCGCGTTTCTTACGCTTCGTTGCCGCTGTGCTCGAAGACGGCGCGGACATGATTGATCCGGCCTTCAAGGATTCTTTCAAGCGCCCGCTCCTCACCGAGTTTGAAGCCGAGGCGCTTTACTATCTCGCGCTCGGTCTGTCGAACTGGGCGATTGCGCGCAAGTGCAGTTTGTCTCTGCGCGGAGTCGAGAGCCGGCTGGCGACGCTGTATGAAAAACTATTCGTCGCCACGCCCGAAGGAACCACACACGAGGCTTACGAAAAACTCGCTTACAACATGCGGACGCGCGCCTTCTTCGAGGCGTTGCGCCGGGGACTACTTAACAGCGACGAGTTGGAGAAGTCCTCTCACGAACTGGAAGCGTGGATCGAGCGCGACCGCAGACGTTTTCTTGATGAGCAAAAGTGAGAAACAGGAGTCAGGAATCAGAAGTTAGAAGACAGAAGTTTATTGGTTGCCGCGCCACCGTCCGGCGACCTTCGCTGTTTGTCTTCCTGCTTTTGGCTTTGTCCCTTCCCCTCTTCCCCTCTTCCCCTCTTTTCGCGCAGCAATCGTCGAACCTTCATCAGTGGGGCGCGGTGACGCTCTTTCACGGCCTGCCCTCGGATCGCGTGCGCGCCATCGCGCAAGACCGTCATGGCGCGATGTGGTTCGGGACTGACGCCGGCCTCGCACGCTACGACGGGCGGCGGGTGCAGAGAATCGGCGGCGATGCGGTCGCCTCGCGCCGCGTGTTTGCGCTTCAGTTTGATGAAGACGGAGAGACGCTCTGGGTCGGCACTGACGCGGGCGCTTATGTCACACGCGCGGCGGGCGGTGAATTTAGAAGTGTCACGGAGACAGCGGGAAAGAGTGTGACGGCGATTGCGACGGTGAAGGGCGAGCGCGGGCAAACACTCATGACGACCGGCGAGGGCATGCTTTTTGATTGTCGGTTGCGTGACGACGGCGGGGCGGATGTGAGAGTGATTGCCGATGACACCACGCTCGGTGCGAACGCGAAGGACGGACAATCGCTTGAATTAACGAGTGTTGTTGCGATTGGTGAAAGTTATCTTGTCGGCACGCGCGGGCGCGGACTGCTTTCGGTCGAAGGCGGCGTGGTGCGAGAAGTCACGAGCCGCCCGCGCGCCTTCTTCGTCGAGGCGATAACACAAGACGAGCGCGGGCGCGTGTGGCTCGGCGCGCAGACCGCTTCCGGTGACAGCGGTTTGTTTGCGAGCAAAAGCATTCGTGAGCGGCGGGACAAGGCGAGCGATGAAAGCGTTGCGGGCGGAAGCAGTGCCGGTGAAGAGAGTGCTGCACAATCTCAGCTTCAGCCGTTCGTGAAAGTACACGGCGGAAGCACCGGCACTATTGCTGCGCTCGCGCTCGACGAAAGCGGCGACTTATGGGCGGGCACCGACGGCGCGGGCGTGATTCGTTACCGCGACGGACGACGGCTTGAGCGTCTGACGTTTGCGAACACCGCCGGGGGCTTACGCTCTGATCGCATCAGCGCCGTCTTCGTTGACCGCGAAGGCGTCGTGTGGTTCGGCACGGATCGCGGCGTGTGCCGCTATGATTCGCGCGCTCTGAAAGTCGAGCAGGTCTCCGCCGACGCGCAAAGTAATTTCGTGCGGACGCTCTTTCGGGCGCGGAGCGGGCGTTTGCTCGCGGGTAGTAACAAAGGGTTGTTCGCGCGCGACGAGACTTCGGCGATGTGGCGCGCGGTCGGGGCTTTGGGGAACAAAAGAATCTACGCGATGGTGGAAGACGGTGACGGCACGTTGCTTGTCGGCACCTCCGGCGGCCTCTTCGTCGGGCTTGATTCGCCGCGCGTGAAAGCGACGGACGATCAAACAGATGCCGCCGATGTTGAAGAATCGAAGGACGAGATTGACTCGAACAGGAATGAATCGAGTGAGACCGGAGCGAGCGAGACCGGATCGAATGAAGTCGAAGCTGAAGTGAAAAAAGCGCCCGCGCGCGAGCCTGCCGTCAGTGGCGACGTGCGCGCGGTCGCCCTTTTTCGCGGGGGGACGTTCATCGCGGTTTACGGGCGCGGCGTCGAGCGCGTGGAGCGGCGCGCGGGGGAGTTGCGGCGCACGCTCGTGTGGCCGAAAGACGAGCGCGATGCGGGCGGGCGCAAAGTCGTTAGTCTGCACGTGGCGACTGACAGACTCTGGATCGGCACGGCGGACAGTGGCGCATTTTTCTTCGACGGGATGATGGTGCGAGGTGAGCCGGCGCTGGAAAAATTAAAAGGCGCGGCGGTGTGGGCGATGAGCGGCGCGGGCGACACGGACAATGAGGGCAGTGCGGGAGACCGACTCTGGCTCGCCACGGGTCGCGGCCTTTACGCTTACCGCACGCGCGAGCAGTCGCTTGTCGAAGTCGCTCCGGGCGTTGACGCGCGCTATGTCATCAGCGCGGGCGTTGACGACTCGACAAATTCGCAGGCGTGGTGTGCGACCGCCGGTGCGGGGCTACTGAAATTTTCAATTGATGAACGCTTCGGCGCGATGGTGGCGCGGCTTGACGGAGAACGTGGCTTGCCGTCGCAGAACGCTTTCGCCCTTTTGCCGTTGGGTGAGGGAAACGGTGCGGACGGAGCTTTATTGATTGGGACGAGCCGGGGCGTCGGGCGTTATGAACCGGGACTGACTTCGCCTGCACTAATGGCGACGCGCGTCACGGGCGCGGGCGCGCACACCGTTGACGACCTCGCGCGAGGGCTTCGTCTCGCCTACCCGCAGAACAGTCTTGTGGTTGACGTGGCCGCGACCGGCACGCGCACGTTCCCCGAACAATTTCAGTATGGCTTTTTGTTGTTGGATGACGCGGCGAATGTCGTGCGGCGGAAGTTGGCGCACGACGCGAGTTTTGAATTGGAGAATTTGCCGCCGGGAAAGTATCGCGTCGAAGCGCGTGGCTACACCGCCGATTTGCTCGCGTCGTCGCCGCTCTCTTTCTCAATCGAAGTCGAACGTGCGCCGTTTCCGTGGGCGACCGCCGCACTCTCGCTGCTGCTCGTCGCCGCACTCGTTGCGATAGTGTGGGGCGCGGCGCAGAACCGGAGGCTCGTGCGCACTGCCGGCGCGCTTGCCGAAGTTAATCGCCAACTCGGTGCCGCGCGTTTGCAACTCGCGCACGAAACCGAGTCCGAGCGGCGACGCATCGCGCGCGATTTGCACGACGCGACGCTCTCCGACTTGCGCCGCTTGATGCTGATGAGCGACGACCTTCCGTCCACCGGCGCGAAAGAAGGAGCCGGAAATTCTCAACGCGATGTAGCTCCGGCGATTTTCCGGGGCGAGATTGAATCAATCTCGGAAGAGATACGCCGCATCTGCGAAGACCTCAGCCCGTCGGCGCTGGAGAACGTCGGTCTCGCCGCCGCGCTCGAATGGGCGCTCTCCGAATGCGGCGCGCGACTCTTACCCGCCGAGAGTCAGTTCACTTATCAATTCACCTGCGACGAAAACCTTGAAGAGCGCCTGCGATTCACGCGCGCCGAGCAGATGCAACTTTACCGCATCGTGCAGGAGGCGGTGAGCAACATCTGCCGCCATGCCGCCGCGACGCGCGTCGCGCTGTCGGTCAGCGCGACGGAGAAGAACGATCTACTGTTGACGTTGGAAGACGACGGGCAGGGCTTCAATCCTCAGAACAAAAAAGCGCGGGCCGGACGCGGCCTCGCCAACATCAAAGCGCGGGCCAGCATCATTGACGCCGAAGTTTCGTGGAAGGAACGAAGGGGCGGCGGAGTCATTTTCACTTTACGCAAAGCGGCGAAAATCTTCGCCGACGGTAACTCTGCTGAAAACGGCGGCGCGCACGGCTTGAACGTATAATGCAAAAGTAAAAAGAGTAGTAAGAGAACGGCGAGACGGACGACCCGAAGCCCTCCGGTTTTTGCCTTTTACCTTTTTACTTTTGCCTTGATTGACTACTGCACGACGGCAGGAAGCATCGAGCCTCGGCGGTCGGTGGCGACGCCCCACTCGTCTTCGATGATGCCGATCATGCCGTGAAACTGGATGTCGCTGCCGTCGAGCACGAGCAGCACGTCGCCGGCCTGCACTTGTTTATTCTCGATCTTAAAACGGATCACCGTCGCGTGGCCGTTGACGTGCTCGACAGTCGCAAACGAAAAAGTATTTGCATCCACCACGATGGTCTGGGAGTTATTTGAATAATTAGTCGGTTCTTTTGCCATGAAGTTATTCTAAAGCGAACAAGTCGTGAGTCCAAAGTCCGGAGTTGACGGAGCTATCCGGGCAAGCCGTGCCGCGTTCGTCAGTTTATTGGTTGTTTACAGCAAAGGGTCTGCCGTAAAGCTGCTGGTAAATCCAGCCGAGCACGCGCGCTTCGGCGGTGCATAGTGTTTCGAGCCAGCAACTCGTGAGATAAATCGTGCGCTCGTTCCGCGCCGGAATCTTCTCCGCTTCGGCGAGGATGTTCGCCGCTTCGCCGGGATTAAGATTGTACGCGCCGGAAATGGCTTCATTCGTTTTCGCCGCTTCGTCGAGCGCGCCGAGTAGTTCTTTAATCCACTCGCCGAGCGCGCGTTCGCTCGTGTACACGGTGACGGCCTGCATGATGCCGACGGCGAGACGATCTTCGGCGCGCGCGAACACAAAAGCGTCGGGGTCGAGTTGCCGCGTTTCTTCCTGCTTCTGCTGAAACAGCGCCTCAACCGCCGGAAATTTGATAACCGCAACGCGCTCGTCGTAATTCAGAAACCAATCAATCACGGCGGCCAGCGACTGCGGCTCCACGCGCCCCCCTGCATCGCGCCTCAACGACGGCGGCTGAAATGTCGTGTTCGGTTGGGTGCTTGCCATTATTTTGAGTCGGGAGTCTGAAGTCGGAAGTCTGGAGTCAAAGGAAAAGTCTAGAAGCCAAAGGAAAGGTTTTAGGCATCTTGACTCCCGACTTCAGACTCCAGACTCTCGACTTTTCTGAGGTGCTTGCCGAAGACGCCGTTCCACGGCGGGATGACGATGGAGAGTGCGCCCGTCCCCTGCGCCTGGCACGCGAGGCGGATCAGTGGCTGCGGGTCTTCCGTGTCAACATAGCCGAACTCTTTCATCTTGCGTCCTTCGCGCGTGGCGACGGGTGTTAGCTTCTCCGCGCCACGGAGCACACCGACCCAGCAGGTGCCGCACGAAGCCGAGCGGCACTGCACCGGAATCGGGCCTTCATTCACGGTGCAACGCTCGTCAATCGCGTACCAGTCGCGCTTGTCGGTCGCAGCGGCGGAAGCGACTTCCTGCATGTGAATCATCCTGAAGCGGGCGTCGTCGTCGTTCTCGTTGAACCTGACCGTCCAAACTTTGTCCGTCGTTCTGAGAAAGCCGAGCAAACCCTGACTGTCGTCCATCGCGCGCCGCTTCAGAATTTGCGCGGGCGACCGGCGCGCGTGCTTTGCGTCAATCAAAACCGCGCCGGGCGTCGCTCTGAAGTTTTCGAGGCCGACTTGTTGTAGCGTCATCAACGCCACCGCCGTGATGCCGATGACGAGCGATTGTTCGACGCGAAGCGGCGCGGCGACGCTCGACGCTATTTCACGGATGCGGTCGGCGAGCGAAGTGGCAGGAGAAGAGTTTGACCCGACGTGTTCGGCGACGGCCTTTTTGATTTGCGGCCAGTAGCGATGTCCATAGAGAAACGTGTGCGAAGAATCAATCTGGTCTTTCAGGTAATACTTGCCCTTCAGCAGCAGCCTCGCGGCAAGCTTCTCCGGCTCGGCGGACTCTTCGAGTGCGCGCAGCAACGCGAGCGGGAAGAAGGCGAACCAGATTTCCGTCGCGTTGCGGTCAACTTCGTGAATCTCCGGTAGCAGGTCGGCCATCATCGCGGCCCACGCCTCATGACCGTGTTCGTTCAGAAATGTTTCAAAGGAAGTCCCAACATAAGTGCTCATAGTTGCCTCTGTCGAAAAATTGTCGTGCGGAACAAAGCGGACATCTTAACGATTCCTGACCAAAGTCACAAACGCGCAAGCCGACAAACACGTTTTCAGCCAATCACAATTAGAATGTTATGCTCAGCAACTTCGCCGGCGTCATCTTCTCTGTGCGCTCTGTGGTTCCTCTGTGTCTCTAGTGTTGAAGTACGGCTTCTTTAACACAGAGATCGCAGAGAAAACACAGAGGGGATGATTCTAAAGATAGAGAAACTCAACGGGTAGCGAAGTCCTCACCGCTTTAAAGAATGACGGGGGGCGTATAGTTCATCAAAACTTCGCCATAGTTATGTTCAATCGAAATCTCTTTCACATCAGCACGGAAGTCGAAGCGGCGCTGGCCGGGGGGCGTGCGGTTGTGGCGCTTGAGTCAACGGTGATCGCGCACGGATTGCCGCGCCCGCTCAATCTCGACATGGCGCACCGGCTTGAGCAACTGGTGCGTAAATGCGGCGCGGTGCCCGCGACGATTGCCGTTCTCGACGGGAAACTCATCGTCGGCCTCGACGACGCGCAGATCGAGCGAATCGCCGACGAGGGGCGTGAAGTTCATAAGCTCAGTCGTCGTGATTTATCAGTTGCGGTCGCCCGAGGGTGGGACGGCGCGACGACCGTGGCGACGACGATGTGGATTGCCAATCGGGTCGGCATCGCGGTTTTTGCGACGGGCGGCATCGGCGGCGTTCATCGCGGGACGCTCGCGGACGTGTCGGCGGATTTGCCGGAATTGGCGCGCACGCCGATGACCGTCGTTTGTTCCGGCGCGAAGAGCGTGCTCGACCTCGCGGCAACACGCGAGTGGTTGGAAACATACGGCGTCACCGTCGTCGGTTACGGGTGCAGCGAAATGCCCGCGTTCTACACGCGCCGCAGCGGACTCCCAATTGACGTGCGCGCCGACTCCGCGCACGAAGTTGCGATGCTCGCGCGGGCGCGAAATGAACTCGGTTTGGAAGGCGCGATTCTCGTCACCGTCCCGGTGCCAATCGAGGCGGAAGTCGCAGGCGATGTGATCGAGGCCGCGCTTGACGAAGCGCT
This sequence comes from Pyrinomonadaceae bacterium, assembly GCA_050999015.1. Lineage (GTDB taxonomy): Bacteria > Acidobacteriota > Blastocatellia > Pyrinomonadales > Pyrinomonadaceae > JBPCPQ01. The sequence continues at coordinate 15,551 of JBPCPQ010000041.1, forward strand.
CGATGAGGCCGAGCGTCTGGGAATCGGGGGACGAGATGTGACGCCGTTTCTACTGGCGCGAATGAGTGAACGAACAGGCGGCGCGACGCTCGCCGCCAACGTCGCCTTGCTGGAGAACAACGCGCGAGTCGCCGCCGAGATTGCGCGGGCGCTGATGGAATAGACCGCAGGAAAAACCTCGCCACGAAGGGACACGAATCAACGGCCTTCCCGCATGCGCGCTCCTCGGCGCGGGCGGCATGTCCGTCACGGTTTTCGGGATCAACCGACGTGTGCAGTTGAAGCTGACATTGCGAGTCGCCGCGCGGCTGTTGAGAATCGGGCGGAAGCCCGACCGTAAGGAAGGGCGTCGGTCGAAGGATGAATCAGAAGAGGGGACAGGGGACAGGGGTCGGGGGTCGGCAGAAGAAAACCCATCCCCGCGCACCGGCCCCCGACCCCCTTCTTCGTCGCAGCGTCCATAACGACCGTGCAAAACCTTGTGAGCAAAGTGTGCTTATCGCATAATCCGCGCGCATCAGCGAAACTCAAAGACGGAGAGGAAACGTAACTGTGCCTGAACGATTGTGGGAGACCGAAGACCAAGCCAAAAGGTTGGCGGAGTTGACGACCGACGACAGGGAGGGGAAGGAAGCGCCGCTACGCCGGGACGTGCGCCTGCTCGGTCGCTTGCTCGGCGAGGTGTTGAAGGAGCAGGCCGGGCGTGAACTGTTTGAAAAGGTCGAAGAGTTGCGACAGCTTGCGATTCAGCATCGTGACATCGAGCACGGGCGACAACCATACGACAATCCGTCAGACGACACTCCGACTGAAGGCGACACCGACCCACGCGACTTGATGCGCCGCGCCGGCGAGGTCGTCAATCGAATGAGTTTGCTCGAAGCCTACCAACTGACAAAAGCCTTCTCAATTTATTTCGAGTTGACGAATCTCGCGGAGACGAATCATCGCAAGCGCCGCCGCCGCGCCGCGCAGTTGTCGGAGAATCGTCCAGTGCAGACCGGGACGTTTCGCGGCACGTTGCGGCGGATGCACGACGCCGGCATCAATCTCGACGCCGCGCTCGATTGGCTGCGACGAATCGAAGTCGTTCCGGTCTTCACCGCGCACCCGACCGAAGTGGCGCGGCGCACCGTGCTGGTCAAAAGACGGCGCATCGCGCGGGAACTGGAGAATCTCGACTGGCTGCCGTTAACCGCCGCCGAAGCGGCGCGCGCCGCCGAGTCAATCGCCGTCGAGATCACTTCGCTGTGGCAGACCGATGAAGTGCGCCGCCGCCAGCCGACCGTGCGCGACGAAATCAAGATGGGGCTTGATTACTACCCGACCGTGTTGATCGCGACGCTGCCGGAAATCTACGAAGAAATTGCTGACGCCTTCCGCGAAACTTACGATTGCGCATTACAGGCGCGCGACTTGCCCGTCGTGTTGCGCTTCGGCTCGTGGATCGGCGGCGACCGCGACGGCAATCCGTTCGTCACGCCCGACAGCACGCGCGAGGCCCTTCAGATGGCGCGCGAAGTGATTCTCGATTATTACGTGCGCGCCACGGAAGACCTTCACTGGCGGCTCAGTCCTTCAAGTCGTCAAACCGAAATCTCTCCGGCGCTCGTCGCCGCGCTCGACGCTTACGCGGCTAGTATTCCCTCGGTCGAACCCGAAACCGAAACGCGCCCGAATGAAGAACCCTACCGGCGCTTCCTCGCCTACGTCGTGTATCGGCTCGAAAAGGCGCGCGACTTGAGGACGCGCGATAACGGCAATGCTTACCCGGATGCCGAAAACTATGTTGCCGATCTTCGTTTGCTGCGCGAGAGTTTGACGGAAGGCGGCGGCGAGCGTCTGGCGAGATTGATGCTCGACCCGCTCATCAGGCAAGTCGAGACGTTCGGCTTTCACCTCCATACGCTCGACGTGCGGCAACACGCCCGCGTCCACACGCGCGCCGTCAGTGAGCTTTCAGTCGGCGCGAAAATTCAGAGTCATGGTGATGAAGGTGATGATGATGCAGACTCCGCTGAGGAAGTTAACAGTACTGACGGGAACGACGCCTTCAATTCCGCCGCCGGCAATTCTCATCACGCGCACACGCTCACTCTACCGCCGACGCCGACGCCTGAGACGATGGTGTTGCTTGAGTCGCTACGCACCGTCGCCGAACTGAAGAATAAATATCCGCCGGAGGCGATTCGCAGCCACGTCATCAGCGGCGCGCAGGGCGTCGCCGACGTTTACTCTCTAATCTGGCTGATGCAATTGAGCGGCGTGCATGTCGCCGCTTCCGGTGAGCGCGGCGATGATGACCCCGGAGTGATGCCGGTGCCGCTCTTTGAGTCCATCGAAGATTTACGCCGCTGCCCCGAAGCGTGCCGCGCGCTGTGGACTTCCGCAGACTACGCGCCGCTTCTCGATTCGTGGGACCGTCGTCAGGAAATGATGCTCGGCTACTCCGACTCGAATAAAGACGGCGGGATGCTTACGAGCACATGGGAGATTTACAACGCGCACCGCGCGCTGCACAAGGTCGCTGAAGAATGCGACGTGCGCCTCCAACTTTTTCACGGGCGCGGCGGCACCGTCGGGCGTGGTGGTGGCCCGACGCACCACTCCATCGTCGCGCAACCCCCCGGCGCTTTCACCGGCTCGCTCAAGATCACCGAGCAGGGCGAGGTACTCAACTGGAAATACTCCGACACCGTGCTCGCCGAACGCAACCTCGAACTAATGGTCGCCGCCGCGCTCGAAGCTCTCACACGCCCCGACGGCGCGAGCGAGGAAGAGCAACAAGAGTGGGAGCGGGCGATGGAGATGATGTCGGGCGAGGCCTTCGCTTTCTACCGCGAGCGGGTCATCGAGAACGCGGACATCGTGCCGTACTTCGAGGAAGCGACGCCGGCTCTGGAGTTCGAGCACGCGAAGATTGGCTCACGCCCCGCGCGCCGCAGCACACGGCGCGGCCTTGAAGATTTGCGCGCGATACCGTGGGTCTTCGGGTGGATGCAGAGCCGCCACGTGTTGCCCGGCTGGTTCGGCGTCGGCTACGCACTCGAACGCTTCATCGAGACTCACGCAGAAGGGGAGTCCTTGCTGCGAAGCATGCAGCAGAAATTCCCTCTCTTCCTCAATCTCGTCAGCGACGTGGAAATGGGCTTGGCGAAAGCCGATTTGCAGATCGCGCGGCGGTACGCCGAACTCGTCTCCGACGCGACTTTACGCGACCGAGTGTTCGGGATGATCGTCGAGGAGTTTGAACGAACGCGGCGCGCGATCCTGCGCGTCAGCGGCCAGACGCATCTTTTGCAGAACAATCCGGTGCTCGCGCGCTCGATTCGCCTGCGCAATCCGTATGTTGACCCGATGAGCTTGATCCAAGTCGAGCTATTGCGCCGCAAGCGCGCCGGCGAGGAAAGCGACGACCTCAACTACGCCCTCGCCGCCACCATCAACGGCATCTCGGCAGGCCTGCGCAATACGGGCTGAGCGAAGATGCGCGCGGCCAATCAATCATAGGGACAAAAGAAGCGCGTTAATCTCTCTCGCCCGGTTCGTGTTTTGGCATAAGGAGCAACTGCCGCCCGGAGTTTTTCGACGAATTCCAATTAACGAAAGTGCTGCCGCGCGAATCCGCTTCAGCGCACCGACGAATCGTCGTCCTCGTCGAGCAACTCCGGCCAGTGGTCGCCGTCAAGTCGCCGCCTCTCCTCAAGCAGAGTCTGAATGTCTTCGAGTTCGCGCGACAACTCCGCGTTCTCCCGCTCCAAGTCGGCGATGCGCCGCCTCTCCTGCCGGCTGCGCGCTTCGAGGAACATCAAATAAAAAAATTGCGTGCCCGCGACGCAGGCTAAAACGACGGCGATGATTAAAGCGATATAGAGCATCGGCGATCACTCCGGCACGTCGGTGCGCGGAAGACACCGGACGTGGTTCACGTCCGGTGTTCGCGGAAGTCTACCAATCGAGTTTGTAAAATGTGTGCTTAAACCGACGCGGGATACTAACGCCTTCCACGTCACGCGCAGGCAAGCGCGTGTCACACCGCTTTTTTGGCGCGGGCGCTCCGCGAAAGCTTGTGCGGCAACGTCTCCGGCACGACGCGCACCGGGGTCGTAAGTTTCAGCGGGTATTTCCCGCCGGTCTTATACGTCAGTTCGATGAAGAAGGCCGTCCATCCCTTGGGCGGTTTCGCCACTCTCGCTTCGTACACTCCGCCGCCACCATCAATCAAAACTGAACTGCGGTAAGCCGCCCCAATTTTCTCCAAGCGAAAATCCCGACTCTCTGTGTTCGTCGCCTGCCAGAGTTTCACTTCGGCGGGCTTGTCCTTTGTCTCCACGCGAATCGCGCCGTCCTTCCCGAACTTCCAGGAGAAGCGCGGGCGGGGCGTTCCGCGCAACAGCGAGTCGTAGTAAGCGATGACACTCTGTTGCGCGTCGGAGTTGCGGAGCGAATGATCGGCGTTGGGAACGTAGCGCAGATACTTCTCCCCTTTGAGGTCGTCGAAGTAGAACTGTGAAGAGTCCGGCAGAAAGAACTGATCGCCGGCGGCGTTGATGAGCAGTTTCGGCACCGTGAGCCGCTCGCGGTAAGAGTACGGCTCGACGAGCCGCATCAGAGACCGGAACTGCGGAGTTCCCATCCACTCCATAATTCCGTAATCCACATAATCTTTCACGGCAGGTGCCCAGAATCCGTAAGCCTGATAATGATGCTCGAACGATTTTTCGAGGTTCAGCAGATCAATCACCATCGGAACTATCGCCACAACGCGGCGGTCAACGGCGGCGGTCGTCCACGTCGTCCAACCTCTTTTAGAGCCGCCTGCGACGACGAAACGGTTGACCTTGATTCCGCCCCCGGCGGCGCTCGCGCAGAAGGTGGTGATCGTGTCCATCGCGCGCACCGCGCTCTTCGTCATCGGCAGACGTGCCGGCCAGTTCTCATCGCCCGTGCGAAAGTACTTGTCCCACGTGTAGGCGATCAGCGCGTCCTCGGTGAGCGGCTTCGGGCTGTCGGCGAACGTGAGCGGCTGGTTGGGCACCATTCGTAGCTCGGCGGAGATTGTCTCGGTCGTTGTCGCCAACTCTGTTAACGCCGGATCAACCTGCGGAACTTTGCCGTCGTTACTGCCGCCTTTGATAGACAAAAAACCTGTCGCGTGGCTGACCTTGTCGGGCTTCACAACGATCAGCCAGTGTGTCCACAACGTCCGATTCACTTCCGTCGAAGCGCGCCAAGATTGCGATGTCATCTCGATGAAATACGCCGTGTACCCTTTCCCCGGCACAGTGTTCTTCAGCGCGAATTGATAGGCCGGGTCGGGAGCATGCACGTACCGGTCGAGCGCGGTTTGCCGCCCGATGCCTTGTGCGTTGGTGAACGCGGGGAGAAGACAAAGGAGGAGAACGCACGGCGTAATTTTGCGGAAGCAGCGAAAAACTGAGTGCATCGGCATAGTCTCCGGGGAGTTAGATTTGATATGTATAGATTTTAAGAAAAACACTTCAGCCACGAATGACACGAACCGCACGAATCAATTCATTGGCACCTGCCACGCGGGATACCGAGAGTGATAATTTCGGTGAGATGCATTCCCAGTTAGATATTTCATTCGTATCATTTGCGCAACTCGTGGCTCATTCTTTCTCTTGAAGTCTATAGTGGCATTGTTGCATAAATCGAAATGAGCGCAATCTCTTCCACGATTGAGAGTACTCAACGCTCACGCGGCGTAACTCTCAGGAATCCCTAAGTGCGTCATTTCGTTCAAGACCGCACGCCACACCAGCAGTTGCGCGGCCTGTCCCGCAAACGAGCGCGCACTCACGCGCAAGCGAACGACTGACGCGAGCAGTCCTTCGGTGGCTCGCAAGGTGAGGTGGTAAATCTCCTGCACACTCGCCATACACAGAATCGCGGTGTCGGTGTTAAGTGCGCGGCGAACCGCGTTGTTTCGTGCGCTCGTGCTGCTGCCAAGCGCTCAGCACATCATCGCTCACCCACAGCGTGAGAATTCCACGCTCGACCAGAGCTTTGTTATATTCTGCCCAGTTGCGGAGACGGTACTGTTGCTTGGTTCTCCTTTTTTGGCACACATCAAAGATACCAGCACTGCCCTCTCCGTAGCTATTTATGCAGCAACGCCCAAGGACGTCTTAAATAATCGCTAAAGAAGAATCGGCTGAGAAGGGGTTTGTAGATGCAAAAGCGCATTTGTCCTTACAACATAGTCTTACGGATGATAAAAAGCAGGAGTTGATCAATCTCGAGTAGAAACTGAATGTAGTCAGGCAAACTATATTCAATTATCTTCGCGAGACTATAGAAGATGTAGAAAAGATAAAATGGGAAGGTGATGTTATTTCTGATTGAGTATGATCGTAGCTATGGACGCATAGTTACCTTCAGAGAGTTCGACGATTCAGAGTGGCAGGATGCCGAAGACGCGCGGCTCCAACTAGAAATCGAACTTAACCGACTCGGGACGGAGCGCAAAGTTGTTTTACTAGAGGCGGCCGCCGAGAAGTCTTTGCGGTGTACCCATCGCCGTTATTTCGAGGATTTGGCCGAACTTGTGAATGCGCCTGCACGGTAAGAACTAATTGCCTATGACATAAATACAAAGATGCCTCCCATCTTCCTCAAACCTTTCTCTGCTATGCTAATCATGTGCCCCGCGCCGTAGTCCAAAAAAGCGCGAGACCAGCTGAGCGCTCAGTCCTGAATCTCAGCCCGCGCCTATCGCAAGAGTAAAAGTCGCATGCCTCCGCGTCTCATCAATCTTCCGGCAGCACCCACGTCTGACCCGGCTCGCTCAGGGCGACGCGCCAGCGTTCCTTGCCGGCGGCGGCGAGAAGTCTGGTGATCGGTTCTTTGATTGGCTCGCGGCTGAGGCGAAAGGTCGAATGGTGGATTGGCAGAATGTATGTCGCGCCCATTTCGTGCGCCATCATCCACGATTGTTCGGGGCTGGCGTGGACGCGGATATACGGATCGTAAGCGCCGATGGGAAGAACGGCGAGATCAATCCGGGCACGCTGACGTAATTTTGCGAAAGTCCTTGTGTACGCCGTATCCCCGCCGAAGACGACGGCGCGATTGTTCTTCTCGATGAGAAACCCGCCGTAGCCCCGGTGATTGTCCGTCAGCGTTCGCGCCCCCCAGTGGCTCACCTCAATCGCTTCGATGCGCGCTCCGTTTATCTCCGCTGATTCACCCCAACTCAATTCATCCACATGCGCGAAGCGGCGCACGAGGTCGCCGTTACCCCGCTGCACGACGATGCGCGTTCGGCGCGGCAGATGGCGTAGCGTCCCCAAGTCGCAGTGATCCATGTGCGCGTGAGAGATCAGCACCGCATCAAGCGGCGGAAGCTCGCGCGTCGAGAGCGCGGGCTGCACGAGGCGTCGCGGGCCGAAGGTCGCCCCCGCGACGCGCACGCCGACGCGCGACCGGAGCGCCGGGTCGGTTAGCAGCCACGTCCCGTAAAAGTTCATCAGCATTGTCGCGTGTCCGAGCCATGCGACGGTCAGGCGCTCGTCGCTCCACGTCGCTGGCGCGGGACGGTGCAGCGCCAGGGCGATAGGAATGCGCGTCTCCGCGACGCGCTCGGCGACAAAACGGCGCGCGAAGCGGCGCGCGAAATTGGTATACGTCGGCAAATCTTTTAGAGAAACACTCATAGGTTTCGCTTTAGATGCCGCGCCCCTGCCCCGTAGGTGTCTGCGCGACGCGCGGGGAAAAGGGGAAGGGGGAATGATGCGGCGAAAGCGTGCGAGCAGTTCTCATTCTTCCTTTTCTCTCTACCCATTTCCCATTTCCCTATTTTCCCCGCCGTCCTTTCCTGTTGTATTCTCTTCCCGCATCTCTTAACTTAAAACAATTCAACATGAACTTAACGGAGGCCGCGCGACGCGCTTAACGATGAAGAATTTTCTGACACTACTTCTGACCGCTACACTGCTCGTCATGTCGCACCAAAACTCAATCGCGCAGGAACAACGCGCGGCGAAGAAGGCCGCGCCCGCAAAAACTTCCGCCGCGAAAACGCTCCACGCGCTTTTCGAGGGCGAGTGGGAATACACGATGGAGCAGAATCCGACGTGGGCTTCGGTGCTCGGCGACCGGCGCTGGAACGACCGCTGGCCGGACACCAGTCTCGACGCCATCGAAAAGAGGCAGGCACGCCGCGTCGGAGTTTTGTCGCGCCTCAAAGCGATTGACCGCGCTCAACTGTCGGCGGCGGATCAGTTAAATTACGACCTGTTCAAAAAAGAGTATGAGGAAGATGTTGCGCAACACAAGTACCGTCAATACCTGCTGCCGCTCAATCAGCGCGAGGGCATTCAGACCGCCGACGAATTAACCGAGTTGCTGCGCTTCCAGACCATCAAGGATTATGACGATTGGATCGCGCGCCTCCGCGCCTTTCCGAAGATGATGGACGAAACAGTCACGCTGATGCGCGAGGGGGTACGCGCGCGCGTCCTGTGGCCGAAGGCGATTATGAATCGCGTGCCCGCGCAGATCGAGAAGCAGATTGTCACCGACCCGCTAGGGAGCGGCTTCTACAAACCGTTCAAGTCATTCCCCGAATCAATCCCGGCGGGCGAGCGAGAGCGTCTGGCGAAGAGCGCCCGCGAGGCCATCGCGACGAACGTCGTGCCGGCCTATTGGAAACTGAAAGAGTTTTTCGTCGGCGAGTACCTGCCGGCGTCTTTCGATCAGGTCGGCGCGTGGCAGATGCCGCAGGGCGAAGAGATGTACGCCTTTCAAGCGCGCCGATACACGACCACCGAGATGACGCCGCAGCAGATTCACGAGCGCGGCCTCTCGGAAGTCGCGCGCATTCGCGGCGAGATGAATACAATCATGGCGAAGGTCGGCTTCACGGGAACGCTGAAAGAGTTTTTCGTAAAGCTGCGCACCGACAAGCAGTTCTACTACGCGACGCCGGAAGAATTGCTCACCGCCTACCGCGAGATGACGCGGCGCATTGACCCGCAGCTCGTCAAAGTTTTCAAGACGCTGCCGCGCATGCCTTACGGCGTCATCCCCATCCCGGACAACATCGCGCCCGACACGACGACCGCCTATTACAACCAGCCGGCGGCGGACGGCTCGCGCGCCGGCCTCTACTACGTCAACCTCTACAAACCGGAGACGCGCCCGAAGTACGAAATGATGGCGCTGTCGCTTCACGAAGCCGTGCCCGGTCATCACCTGCAAATTGCGCTCGCGCAAGAACTGGGCGAGGTGCCGAAGTTTCGTCGCTACGGCGGCTATACCGCGTTCATCGAAGGCTGGGGTCTCTACGCCGAATCGCTCGGCGACGATATGGGACTTTATGATGAGCCGTACTCAAAGTTCGGCCAGTTGACTTACGAAATGTGGCGCGCGGTGCGCCTCGTCGTGGACACGGGTATGCACCACATGAAGTGGGATCGTCAGCGCGCGATTGACTTCTTCCTCGACAACGCCGCGAAGTCCGA